>CAZLRE010000037.1:2255-10898 GCA_964561885.1 uncultured Planctomycetales bacterium
CCTAAGTGGCAATTTGGGTTTAGCGTCTTACTTATCCGAGGCAAAGGCCGCGTCAAAGGCGACGGGATGCTTCAGGCATGTGGGGCATAGTCCTTCCGGAGTATAGAAGGCCAGATGGCGCGAACAGCGAAGACAAAAAGGCGGCGCGTTGAATTCTATGTCAGAAAGGCATGAGGAACAAAGCTGGGGGAGGGATTTGTCCGGGACGTATCGGCAACACAGAATGCAATTATGAGGAAAAACCAGGTCTCCTAATCCGTCGAGGAGAACTTTGAACATGGCGACATATTATCACGCCAGAAATTCGTTGTCACACGAAATAATTCTCTCTATAATGAACCCGCTTTCTTGGAAAAATCATCAATACTCGAGGTGATCATGGATCTAAGACCGAAGGTCGTTGCGCTGTTTCTGGTTTTGTTATCTGCGGTATTCTCCCCGATGGTGTTCGCCTATGACATGGCCGAGGTCGTGATCCTGGAGCAGGCCGATATCGAGAAGCTCACCGAGACTCAACTGATGGATAAGTACATCGACATCATTGTCGAGCTGGAGGCGGCCAGGGCCTTTTACACCACCTCCGGGTTCAAACCCAAGGAATACACCTCATATAAAAATCTTCTGCGTTACCGCATCCGCCTGCAGATGGAGATGCAGAAACGCGGAATGGAAGCCCCGTCCTTTAATCTTTAATAACAGGAATCTGATCATGTTGACTTTAAGCCTTAATGAAGCCAGGAGTAAACTATTCGATATTTTAAAGACCCAAGCGTTCTTTAAAGAACGCATCATTCTTTCGTCGGGAAAAGAAAGCGACCACTATTTCGATGCCCGGCGCGTGACGCTTTCTGCGGCAGGCGCTTTTCTGACCGCGAAGATCATGCTGGAGATGACCGCGGCAGATAAGATCGAAGCCATCGGCGGGCCGACATTGGGCGCTGATCCCATGGTGGGCGCCATCGCCTCGCTGAGTTACCAACTGGGTAAGCCGATGAACACTTTTATCATCCGTAAAGCGCCCAAAGCCCACGGCAAACAGCAGCAGATCGAAGGGCCGATCCTTTCCGAAGGCGCTTCGGTCGTCCTCATCGATGATGTGGCCACCACCGGCAAGGCTTTTCTGGAATCGCTGGATGTGACCGACCGCATGGGTCTTAAAGTGGTCAAATGCCTGGCGGTCATCAACCGCCGCGAAGGGGCGGATGAAGCGCTCGCTAAGCGCGGGTGTAAGCTGGAGTCTATATTTACGTCGCAGGAGTTCTTGAAGTCTTAAGAGAGGGAAGATGGAAGAGAGAAGAGGGAAGAGTGATGATGTGTTGTTGCAAGCATCGCGATTTTCTTTCTTTTGTCTTCCTTCCTCCTTCTTCTTTCTTCCATCTTTCCTATGAAAAAAATAATCCTCGCCTCAGCCTCGCCGCAGCGCAAGAACCTCATGAACTTGCTGGGCATTCCCTACAAGATCATCCCCAGCCGTTCTGAGGAGATCGAGAAGATCATGACCACCTGCGCCCAATTCGTTAAAGACAACGCCGTCCTTAAGGCCAGGCACGTGGCTAAAAGCCTGAAAGAGGGTGTTGTGATCGGCGCCGACACGACCGTCTTTGTCGGCGGTAAAAAGATCATCGGAAAACCCCGGGACCTTAAAGAGGCCAAAGCAAATCTCAAGCTTTTGATGAGCCATCCGCATTGGGTGTATACCGGGGTCGCGGTCATTGATGTCGCGGCCAAGAAGGAAATTGTCGATTACGTGAAGACCAAGATCTTCATGACGAAGATCTCGGATGAGGCGATCGATGAATATTACCGCCACATGTCGCCGCTGGATAAGGCCGGAGGTTTTGACATCGAGGGCAAGGGCAGTGTGTTTATCAAGCGCATCGAAGGATGTTATTTCAATGTCGTCGGCCTTCCTTTGGCAAAGTTGCGCATGATGCTCAAAAAGGTCGGTGTTCATATCCTGACGCTTTTGGTGTGTTTTGCGTTCACCGGATGCACAACGGAATATAATCTGGCCACCCGGCAAGAGGAAAGCCTTCTTTACGGCACCGAGCGTGAAAAGAATATCGGCGCTGCGGTCGCGCAGTCGATCGATAAAGAACTGCCCATAATCGCGGAGATCGATGTCAACGAGCGAGTTGAGAAGATCCTCGATCGCATCGTTGCGGTCTGCGACAGGCAGGAATTAGTCTACACCATCAAGGTCATCGACGAGGACAAAATCAACGCCATCAGCCTTCCCGGCGGTTACATTTATGTTTACAAAGGCCTGATCGACAAGGTCAAAAGCGACGATGAGCTGGCCTCGGTCATCGCCCATGAGGTGGGGCACATCACCGCCAAACATTCCATGAAACGCATGCAGTCGGTGTACAGCGATCTTTTACTGCAGGTCGCCGCGGTGACTGCCACCAACGGCAATTTCGCCTCCGGTGTCAATGTCGCGCTCTCGTCGATCTTTTTCGCCCATGCCCGTGAGGCAGAGTTCGAGGCCGATTCGCTCGGGATAAAATATATGAAGAAGGCCGGTTACGATCCCAAGGCCACGGTGAGCATGCTGCAGCTTCTTAAAAAAGAGCAGGACAAGGAACCTTCGCGGCCCTACAGCTACTGGCGCACGCATCCATTTTTGACCCAGCGCATCGCCTCCGCAGGCAAGGTCACTGATGAGCGTCTTGGGTTTCGGCAGTACCTGAATTTGACGGGAGAAGAGAAGTGATGATACAAGAAAGAAGAGAGAGGAGAGAGGAGAGAAGAAGGCAAACAGAAGATGTAAAGAATGCTGTTAGAACAGAACTTTCTTCGACAATCCTTTTTCTTTTATTATTTTCTTCTCTCCTGCTTCTTCCTTCCTCCTTCGTGTTCGCTTCATCCAACGTGCCTGTTGATTTTCCTAGTCAAGTCTGCCTGCGCGATACATGCCTGAACGTCGAAGTCGCCGACACCGAGGAAGAGCGCTCGCGCGGTCTTCAGAACCGCACGTCTTTACCCGAAGGGGAAGGCATGCTGTTTGTTTTTCCTTCGGAGGGCATCTACCGTTTCTGGATGAAAGAGACGTTCATATCTTTGGATATGATCTGGCTTGATAGCCAACGCAGGATCGTTGGCATCGCAACCGATGTGCCGCCCTGTCAACAGGACCCATGCCCGCAATACGGCCCGTCGGCACAGGCGCTGTATGTGCTTGAGGCCGGCGCGGGTTATGCCGGCCGCCTCGGTTTAAAGGCCGGGGATCAGGCCGTTTTTAAGTGAACTGCCCCGTCCGACCCTTCGCAAGCCATTCCCGCCCGTAGGTAAGACCACCTAGTTTTTCGTGTAGAGAAGCGCATATATTTTTCCGCATATTCTGATATATCTAGATCGGAACATATTAGGGGTTCAGATCATCCCGGGAAAGGAGATCGCTATGACAATCATCCGGTTTAGCGAGATATTAAAGAATATCGTTCTGTCGGAAGAAAAGTTGGGCGTTTTTTATCTGAAGGCAGCCGAGCGGCTCAGGGACCATCGATCCAGAGATGTGGTCGAGCTGTTGACGGCGGAGCAGGACAAGACCCTGGAAACGTTAAGCGGCATGAACCTTAAGGCATACAAGGACGCCGAGTTTATCAAGAACCCGCCGGAGTTAAAGGGGGAGGAGTTCATCGGTGATGTGCGCGCCGTTGTCAAAGATTCCCCGGGTCAGATCCTCGCGCGCATTTTAAGCTTTGAAGAGAAGCTCAAAGAGTACTATACTCATGTGCGCAATGTTCTGGCCTTTGACAAGGACCGCGAGCTTATGGACATGCTCATCCAGATGAAGATCAACCAGATCAAGCGGATCAAAAGTTACATCGATGATTACAGTCTGGTGATGTGATCGCCGGAATATGGGCCTGTGCACCGCATGAGCAATGCTTCCGACATGACCATGATGCCTATTGTTATGCTTACCTTCGGCGTTCTTCTGTTTTGTGTGACCGCGTGCGCGGTCTTTTTTTATTACAAAAATCAGTTCAAGATAAAAAGGCTTAGTCTGCAACTGCGCGCCAGGGAAGACGAGCTCGCCAATGCCGTGAGCGAACTTAAAGCTCTGCAGTTAAGGCTCATTGAATCGGGTAAAGTTTCGGCCGCGGCCGCGCTAAGCGCCGGTGTCCTTCATCAGATCAGCCAGCCGGTGACCGCCATTCACGGATTTGTACGGTTCATGAAGCAGGAAATGCCGCCGGATAATACGTTTTACCGTCCGGTGTGTCTGATGGATGAACAGTCGGTTTACCTTAAAGAGATGCTCGATAATCTCATGGTCGTCATCCGTCACCGTAAAATTGAGAAAATGTCTATCGATGTCAACTCAGTGGTTGACCGCTCTCTGTCGCTTTTGGCCGATGAGTTGCGTATCCGGCGCGTGCATTGGGAGACCGGGTTTACCCGGCCTATGCCGCAGGTCCTGGCCGACCCGGTGCATCTGCAGCAAGTTTTTATGAATATCCTCATCAATGCTTGTGACGCGCTGTCCACTTTGCCGCCCGGCAAGGAAAGAACATTGCGGGTTTTAACGACTTTTGATAGCATAGGCCGTACGGTGAAGGTTCAAGTCATTGATAACGGCCCGGGAATACCGGAAGATATTAAAGAACACATTTTTGAGCCGTTCTTCTCGACTAAAACGACCGGTACCGGAATCGGGCTTGCGCTCTGTCACGATCTGGTCCGCGAGCACGGCGGGACGATCGAAGTTGGTTCATCCGTGTCCGGCACCCGTTTTACCGTGTCTTTGCCTGTTGAAACATTTGCTTGAACGAGGAGGAGAGATGACCAATCGCATCAGGGTCTTGGTGGTGGATGACAAAAAGGTCATCGGCGATTTCTTTGATTTTACTCTCGGTTATTTCGGACATGACATAACCGTTGTGCGCGACCCGCGCGAGGCCCGCAAGGCCGCGCAGGAAAAACATTTTGATATCGCCTTTCTGGACATCATGATGCCTGAGTTAAACGGGGTGGATGTGCTGCGCGAGATCAAAAGTGTTGTGCCTGACCTTCCGGTCGTCATGATGTCGGGATATTCTCTTCAGGAAATGAAGGACGAGGCGATGCGCCTGGGCGCGGCCGGATGTCTGAAGAAACCATTTGAGTTAGATGATGTGCGGCATGTGATGAAAAGAACGCTGGGGAAGAATATAGAATAGTGGTATAGCCGATCAATAGCATGTCGGTGGTAAGCGGTAAGAAAAAAGAGAGCTGGTTTTAACCAACTCTCTTTTTTGTTTTCGTACCACGTATCACTTACCACCAATCAGCGGTAACTGAGCTATACCACTTTTGTTATGTTTTCTTTGGTCTATAAAAGTGCGTTGCCGTCCCGAAGAAATTCTCTGCGGACTCCATGACAGTTTCCGAGATCGTCGGATGCGGGTGGATGGAAAGTTTGATGTCGTTGACGACCGCGCCCATTTCAACAGCCAGAACGCCTTCCGAGATAAGTTCACCTGCGCCGACACCCACTATCCCCATTCCTAAAATGCGTTCCGTTTTAGCGTCTATGATTAATTTGGTAAGTCCATCGGTGCGTTCAAGCGTGATCGCTCGTCCCGAGGCGCCCCATGGAAATTTGACCACGGTCACATCCAAGCCTTTTTCTTTGGCATCAAGCTCCGTCATTCCGCACCAGGCGACTTCGGGATCTGTGAACACGACAGCAGGGATGGCCTGCGGTTCGAAAGCCACTTTGTGTCCGGCCATGGCCTCAACCGCGATGCGGCCTTCATGAGAGGCCTTGTGCGCGAGCATGGGGTTGCCGGCGATATCGCCGATGGCGTAGATGTTTTCGTCGTCGGTTTGCAGCTGGCCGTTGACCTTAACAAATCCGCGGTCTGTGAGTTTGGCCTTTGTTTTCTCGAGCCCGATATTCTCGGTGTTGGGCTTGCGGCCGATGGACACCAGGACCTTTCCGAATTCTTCCGAGAATTTTTTGCCATCGGCATCCTCAAAATCCACGCGCAAACCGTTTGAGATCTCTTCGACCTTCAGGACTTTGGTGGAGGTCATGACTTTCTCGAATTTGGATTCTATGCGTTTGATGAGAATGTTGGCCAGATCGCGGTCCGCGCCGGTCAAAAGCTGCGGCATCATCTCAACAACGGTCACCTTGGAGCCCAGCGCGTCATAAACCGTGCTTAATTCGAGCCCGATATACCCGCCGCCGATGACCAGAAGTCTGTTCGGAACGCTTTCGATCTCAAGGGCGGTGGTGGAATCCAGAATGTTCTTGGATTTGGGAAGAGTGGGAATAGTCGCCGGACGCGAACCGGTCGCGATGATGGCTTTGTCGAACGTCACCTGTTCGGTCTTGCCGTCAACGCGCTGGACTTCGATGGTTGAAGAGTTAAGGAATTTGGCCGTTCCCTGGATGTGGGCGATCTTGCGCTGTTTGCGCAGCTGCCCTGTACCGGTGGTCAAACGCGTGACCACGCTGTTTTTCCAGGCGCGCAGTTTATCCAGATGGATCACAGGCTTTGGAAATGAAATGCCGATATTCTCCACCTCATGAGCTTCATTGAGGACTTTGGCTGCGTGCAACAGGGCCTTCGATGGGATGCATCCGCGGTACACGCACACGCCGCCGGGATTCTCTTCTTTGTCGATCAGTGTGACCTGCATGCCCATGTCGGCCGCAAGGAATGCCGCAGCGTATCCGCCGGGTCCTGCACCGATAACAACCAGTTTAATCGCTGTATTCATAAGTTCCTTAAGTGATTATTTTTCGAGATCTAATAAGAACGGCTGCTGGATCGCGTCGCACACCCAGCGCAAGAACCGCGCGCCGTCCGCGCCGTCGATCAAACGGTGGTCATAAGAAAGCGAAAGGGGAAGCATAAGCCTCGGGACAAATTGGCCGTCGGTGTAGACCGGTTCCATGACACCGCGGGAAACGCCCAAGATGGCCACCTCAGGCCAGTTGACGATCGGGGTGAAGAATGCGCCGCCGATCCCGCCTAAATTCGAGATCGTAAAGGATCCGCCCGACATTTCATCCATGGTTGTCTTTTTGTTCCTGGCCCGTTCGGCCATGGCAGTTAATTCATCCGCGATCTTCTGGATGGACATCTGGTCCGCGTTTTTCAGGTTCGGAACAATAAGTCCGCGGTCGGTATCCACCGCAACGCCGATGTTAACGTATTTCTTGAACACAATTTCATTCGTCGTCATATCGACGGACGCATTGAATTGCGGAAAATTCTTAAGTCCGGCCGCGATGACCTTGATGATAAACGGCGTGATCGACATTTTCTTTTCTTTGGTCGAAAGACGCTTGCGCAATTTCTCCAATTCAGTGATGTCCGCTTTGTCGAATTGCGTGACATGCGGAATGGACTGCCAGGCGTGCGTTAGATGTTCCGCGGTCTTTTTACGGACGTTGTTCATGGGCTGGCGTTCGATCGTGCCCCATTTGGAGAAATCAGGCAAGGGAATAGAGGCCGAAAGAGATCCGCCGGAAACAGCGCCGGAGGTTAATATCCTTTTGGTATGGGCTTTGACATCTTCAACGGAAATGCGTCTGCCCGGACCCGTTCCGGAGACGGTCGCGATGTCAACGCCGATCTCGCGAGCGAAACGGCGCACCGACGGAGCTGCGGCCACATTCTTGGCCGGTTCCGCGACCGCTATTTTTGCGGATGATGAAGGTGTGGATGTCGGGATCGTTTTGGTTTCAGGTCTCGCTGGCGTTGCCGCTGCAGTTTGAGGAACCGACTGAGGCGCGCGCGTTGATGGTTGTGCCGCGGCCCCGGTGCTTTTGATCTTGAATGCCGGCTGTCCGACTTTAACGACCTGACCGGATTTAATTAATATGTCTTCGACAATTCCTTCCATCACAGAGGGAACTTCAAGCACGGCTTTGTCGGTTTCCAGCTCGATGATGCTCTGTCCTTTTTTAAGGACATCGCCTTTTTTAACAAGGATTTTGGTGACGGTGCCTTGGGCGATGTTCTCTCCAAGTCCCGGAAGTGTCATGTCCATGATAGCGCCGGAGGCAACGGAAGCGGAGGCGGCTTGAGGCGCGGCCGGTTGGACAGCAGCTGCTACAGGTTTTGACGGTGTGGCAGAAGGGGTCGCTGGTTTGGCAACGCTCTGGGCGGCCGGGGAGGCATCGCCGGAGAATTTAAACACCGGCTGTCCGACTTTAACAATTTGTCCGGATTTGATCAATATTTCTTTGACAGCGCCTTCCGACGGAGAAGGGACTTCGAGAACGGCCTTGTCGGTTTCCAGTTCCAAAATGTTCTGGCCTTTTTTAACATTGTCGCCGACCTTTACTAAGATCTTGCTGACTGTTCCCTGGGCGATATTTTCGCCGAGTTCCGGAAGTTTGATGTCCATGTTCGAGGATGTCCTTTTAGAGGTCCCCGGTGCCCCTGTCCCCCAGTGACCCAGACAAATTTTACTGGGACGCTGGGTTCCTGGGGAACTGGGGAACCCGATATTTAAATTAGCTGATCATTGGATTTAACTTTTTCGGATTTATCTTCAGATCTTTTTGAGCGGTCTCAAGCACGTTGGAAGAGATCTGCTTGTTCTTGTTGAGCGACACAAGCGTCGCCCAAACAATGTGCCGGGCATCGACTTCAAAGAAATCACGCAGAGCCTTGCGGGATTCACTGCGGC
>CAZLRE010000038.1:0-10819 GCA_964561885.1 uncultured Planctomycetales bacterium
GAAACACCCGGATCTTGCGGCGGTTGAGTAGGCTGTGAAACTTCCGCCTTCGGTGTTGCGGGTTTTTCTGCCATTTTTAAAATCGCATCAAACCTCTGTTGATAAGGATCTTCCTTAAGACGGGAATTAAACGTATTGGCAACATGGCTGCCGGTCAGCTTTGATTCGATCATCTCGGCGCGCCTGGTCTGAACACTCACCAACCTTTCCCATCCCTCGGAATCTTTGGGCGGAGCTGCAATTTTCTCTTTGGATTCCCACTGAATTTCCCGCGAAATGATTTTCTCGGGCTTGGGCGGCGGTAGATATTTAGCCGGCGGCGAGCCCGGCGGATCGCTTTCCTTTTGCGCCCCAGCCAACGCAATCCCTTCCTCCTGCAGCGACGGCAGACCGTTGGCCGCGCGGACCAGATTCTCCCCCAACTGTGTCATCGTGGCGCTGTCGCAGACATGGTCCTCAAAGAATTTCCAGACTTGAAAACCTTCATTCTCCTCGAGAGTTTCACTGACCTTGTCCGAAATTTCTTGAACGTTCATATCAAAGATGGTTTTTTCATTTTTGTTCATACCCTTAAGCGTCTTGGCAAAGAAATATTTAAATACCGCCGGGCGGTACTCGTTCCATTGCGGGGTAAAACGCTTGTCGATATAAACTTCTTCGTAGGTGTCGCGGAACTGGCTTTCCTGATGGCCGTCCATATAATAGGTCGTGCTGATCTTCTCCGACGACGGGATCAAATATTTTTGGAATTCCTTCACATAATCCTTGCAGCGGTCGGAAAAAATATCCGCGTAAGAATTAAAAAAGACCCGGAATTTGACTGAATCTTTGTAGAGCCTGAAATCACCGTCAAAAATACGCCGGGGCACTTCAAAATTCCGGTACTTTCCCCAGAATTCATCGTATTTATATACAATCCCCTTCTTGCGGGTCTGTACATTGTAATGATCCTTGCGGTGAAAGGCATTGACGTAACGGACCTCATTTTTATGATCAACAAAACCCTTCAAGGTCAAGTCCCGGTTCTGGGCAGGATCATATCTAAAGAAAACGCTGTTATCCACCGACCGTCGCGGCGGGATGATCTCCAGCGTTCCTGCTCGCAGTTGATATGAATAAGCGATGATGCCGCGCTCGGGCCATCGCCAATAATATTCAGTATCAAATTCATACTCGTCCTTGTAAAAATGGTAGACCTGCACGCCCTCCAAATTCCCGCAGCGGTCCAAAAAAGGTTTAAGCGTTTCATTGAGCTTCTCTATAAACTCTGCCGTTGGAACGCCGTTATCCAGAGGAATGATGGTTGCCTCCGGGTTACGAGGCGCATGTTCAATATAAAGATTAAAGTACGGGTTTGACTCCGAAATAAACTGCTCGGATTCGATCTCAATGCGCTTGTATTCTTTGTTCAGCCATTCGGTGCTGTCTTTTTGTTCTTTAATCAGATCATCCAGGATCGTCTGGTACTCCTCTCGCGTGATCGTTTTATTTTGATAAAGCAGTTTCGGCAATTGACGCATCTGCTCCTGATTTTCTTCCATGAATTTCTGGTGCAGCTCATATAGCGGTTTTTTGTGTTCTTTTTCATAAGCCCATTTGCGTTCATAGGTCGCGTTGCGCTCCTGGTTTGTCATCACCGGAGCCTGGCTGAACTTGGCCGGGCAAGTGGCGGCATCACCGTTCCATTGTGCATCCGGCGAATAAACCGTATAGCCCGGCCCTTGGGCCAACTGACGGCCGAACATTTTGGTTCGTTCCTCGCGCGCCCACTGTTCATCTGCCATCGACGAATGGATTGAGTACACTGTCACCAAAAAAAGACACAGCAACAATTTAAAATTCATACCCCCTCACATTAAATTATGAATAAACCATCTACTCCCAGGAGTGCATAGTTGGAACTTCCGGTGACACACGACTTAACCTAATTTCAAACCCGTTCCTCATTTACTTCTGATATATTTCGCGCCTTTTCTCACATCACCCGTACAGACCTCCGCAACCTCAGCGGTTAATAAGGTTTATTTCCGCGGTAATTGGCAAACAAAATCAACCGCCTGTGTTACCCATCGGCGCAAAACGGCATCGGTCTTGATTCCTTCAGGTGCGACCATGACCCATCCCTTCATAGGCCGGCCGGTGATATCAAACGGCCTGACGTTCTTGGTCTTGAGCGCGTCAGCCCCCTGCGTTTCACCGAGCCTCAGGATCAGATGGTCCTTCCAGATGGCGAAACACATGTTCCCGCGCAGAAGATACCCCAGCCCGCCGAACATTTTCTGTTTGTGAAAGTCATTGCGCCGGGCGATAAAACCGTCCAACCGTTTCTCTAATTTTTCATCGTAAGCCATAGACACTCAAGTACGTAATGAGACGCAGTCATGGGGCGTGTGACGCTGCTTCGAAAACGCGGGGATTCACTGACGGTTGAGCACCAGGTCGCCGATCATCCGCGCCGCCTCCAGCGGGCTTATTGTGTCCATGTTGATGATCAGGTCGTACAAAAGCGGGTCATGGATGTCCTTCTCCAGATATTTCTTCACATAACTGGCCCGGTTACGGTCTTCTTTTCGCACTTGCTCTCTGGCCTGTTTGGAACTGAGCTTATGAATTTCCTGGATATGCGCCACCCGCTTGTCGAACGAAGCGATCAGCCTAACATGGATCCCGCCGGGGATCTTGGCGGTGATGACATTCGCGCCCCTTCCGACAATGATGACAGAGCCCAGTTCGGCCAGATGAAGGATGGTGCGGTTGATCTTGGGCACCAGAAGATAGCGCGACAGATGAAGCCCGCAGGTTTCCTCCATGATATCCTGGATGTCCGAGATCGTTTCTTCCGACAAATAAGGAAGTATGGTCTCGGGCAATTGATGCTCTTCGGTCACTTTCTTGAGGAGCTCCTTGTCAAAGACCATCCAGTCGCATGTCTTTCGCCTTTCATGTTCTTTTAGATAACCGCCCAACGCCTCGGCCACCGTTGTGCCGTAAGCGCCTGCTTCACGGGATATGGTCACGAACGGCCGCGGCGCATTTCGCTCCTCATGCAAACCGGATTTCAGGTCCTTGATCTGAGACGTGATAAACGCGTTGTATTTACCGATATATTCAGTCATGATCTCTCCTTTAACTTGGGGCCGTCCGAAACCAACTCCGTGAACAAACAGATAACGGACACAATGATCATAGCTTTGCCGGCACGAAATCTGTCCGTAATCCTTTTATCTTTCCTTAAGGCGAAGTTTGAAGCGCATATTTCTTCCAAGGCATGGATTCCAGAGGAACATTGGCCAGGAATTCGGCGATGTCAGTGCGGCCGTAATAGGTGGGCGTGCCTGCCGCGTCCTGCACCATAAGCACGACCGGTATCTCGCCGAATGAGGGCTCGAGCGTATCAATGAGCCTGTCGGCGAAATTCTTATCATTAAGCGTCTCTGGCCTGACGAGGACGACCGCAAAGGTCACGTTCTGTTCGATAATGACCGCCGCGGTGAATACGGTTTCGGCCGGCGGGGTTTGGTTTTGCGCCCCGACGGATGTGATGAAGAACACAACCATCCATATGACCATCAAAGATATCGTTCTCATAGCTCTCCCTATTTGCGCTGACCTTCCTGGGAACGTTTCATTCTCCCCTTGAATTCATCCTGGGTCTCTTGTTTCAAGACAATGGTTTTGATGATCTTCTCGGTCTTAACATTGATCGTGAGTTCGGTTTCGATCTCCTTGCTCCACACGCTGAAGGTCCCCATAACTTTGCCGGTGCTCAAGATCTCATCCGGCTGTATGGTCGCTGTCTTGGGTTCCAGCGGATATTCAACGCCCGCAACTTTTAGACTGAGCAATTCTATGCTTAGGGGCTGTGCGGATGTGTTTAAAAAATGGACGACAAAGGAAGCCGGCGGTGTTTCCGTCTCCGGACCAAGCGCTCCAAGGGCGGAGGCGATGGGATTGACACGCGCCTCATCATAGCCTGTGACTGCCACCCTCAGTCCGTCGGCAAGATCGATCTTCCCGGAATAAAAACTTTTCGAATAGACGGTCTTCACCCAACGGCCGGAGGCATCGGAGGTGTATTCAACCGTGTTTAAGGGCGCGCATCCCGCGCAAAGGATCAAAGCTACTAAAAGCACATTGTGTATGCGAACCCCAGTCATATTTTTCCCTCACTCTTTAGCTCTGATCTATTTCCCGAACAGCCCGCCGATGGATTCGGCAACGTTTTTGACGGTCCCGGTCGCCTCTTTGGTCACACCCTTGGTCACGCCCTTGCCGATATCCCCAAGCATTTTCCCCGAAGCGGTCACGGCTTCGGTGACGGCTTTGAGCGTTGAGACATTGACCTTGCTTAAAACAATACGCACCAACTCCGCCGGCGTGATGCCGTCCTTGTCCTTGCCCAAATCCGTCAGATGAATATCCGGCAATGTGACAGTCATTTCTTTGGACACAGGGCCTGATAAATGCACATGCACCTTGGCGCCGGAAATAAGGAAATCATCCACCTGGATCTTGGGCGCGGGTTTCGCTGCGCCCTTCTCATCTTTGGCCGGAGCCTGGGAGCCGGCCGCGTCATCTTTAGGCACGGCGCTGTTGACATTGTCCATGATCTGGGTGATGTTATTGCTTTTTAACCCGCCGTCAAAGGTGATCTCGGGAGAAACAACATGGACTTTGCGGATGATGATCTTCTCTTTGGTGACCGAAAGGACATCGAGCGCAAGCTCCGCCTTGCCGAGCCTGATGGCCTCAGGTGTTTTGAACCCTTCGGGATTGCCGACAACCAAACCTTTAATGGCCGCAGTTCCGCCAAACAGCGAAACATCCACGGCATCCAGTGTGATGGCAACCTGGGTGATCTTGGGTCCCATAGTCTCCACCCCGGCCTTGATGATGGGCCCGATGAACAATCCCACCCCAACGACAACTGCAATGACCAAAACGATGAGGCCCACTCCTAAAAACAACAGTACTTTCTTCATGATCTTCTCCAAATTCAAGGTTAACGACTTGATTTATCTTTTAGTTGAGGTTTTCGATCCTGCTCCTAATTATTTAACCTCTGTGAAATCCAGCTTGGTCATGGCCTTAATGAGAAGTTCGCACTCGTTGGTCTTGACCACCAGCATATCGGCGCCAACACTTTGGGCGGCCGCGGCCGAATCGGTGGACTGAACGGTCTCGGCCAAGAGAACAAGTTTGGGCTTAAAATCCAGAGCCTTGATATCTCGGCAGTAATCGACTGTCGATCTAAATTCATTGACCACGTCTAACACCACGATCTGCGGGCGCAGGGACTGGACTTTTTCCATGGTCTCCTTGTTCTTCCCCAGACTGATGACGCTCATAAACCCTTTCCCCTTTAATTTATTCTCGACGTGAACGCGCTGTTTCAGATCATGGTCAATGACAACGATGGTTTTCTTGAACAGTTCGTTCCACTGGTTCTGCGTGAAATGATCGAGCGCGGCTGCGGCCCCGGTCTTGATAAAGAAATCCAGGTCACGCGGGTTCTTGGTGAACTGCAGCGCCGCTTCTTTGGCGATGAGATTGCGGCGGATCAGATCCGCCAGGCAGCGCTCAAGCGTATGGCTGTTGCCGTGGACGCTGGAATCCATTTGTCCGCGCAGTTCATTTAACACGCCGCGCTGGATCAGATTCTGGATGGCGACCGAGGAAACCATGACTTCGGTGGCCAGCACGCGGCCGTTGCCTTCTTTCAAAGGCACGAGCGACTGCGAGATGATGCCCACCAGATTGCCGGCCATCTGCACGTTGATCTGCTGACGGCGGTCGACCGGAAAGACGTCGATGATGCGGTTGATGGTCTCAACGGCATCGGAAGCATGCACAGTGGTCAAAACCAGATGACCGGTCTCGGCACTGGTTAAGGCCATGGCGATCGAATCCAGATCACGCATCTCGCCGATCACCAGAACATCCGGGTCCTGGCGCAGGGCGTATTTAAGAGCATCAATAAAGGAATCCGTATCGGAACCCACCTCCCGCTGGAGCACCAGGCTTTCTTCGGATGAGTGGATATATTCAATGGGATCTTCAATGGTGATGATCTTGCAGCGGCGGTGGCGGTTGATGTAGTCGATCATATAGGTGAGCGTCGTTGACTTTCCGCTGCCCGCGGTTCCGGAGATGATGATGAGCCCCTTGCGCTTCGTGCACAGGTCGTTAATGACCGGCGGAAGGCCAAGCTCCTCAAGCGTTTTGATGCGCGAGTTGGTGATGCGGAAATTGATGGCCAGCGCCCCCTGGCTGTAGCAGACGTTCACGCGGAACTGATAGTCCTGCGAACTGCGGTAGGAAAAATCCAGTTCCTTGCGTTTGGTCAGCGCCTCTTTCTGGTCGTCGGACAATAGATCAATGATCATGTTCTTAAGGTCCGCCTTCTCCAAAGGCGCCATCTCCATCTTGATCAACTCGCCGTTGATGCGCAGATACGGCGGCCGGCCGGCCTTGATATGGATGTCGGAGGCGTTCAAACGCAGGGCGTCATTGACGATGTCATCGATGGTCAGCGGATTCATGGATTCTCCTTAAACTTGATATCACGCGGACTCGGCTCCTCATCACGACGTGCGGCCCGCGGTGAGTGTTCTTAATTGACGACCCCTTCGCTCTTGGGCGGGGGCTGTGTGTTGGGTATCTGTTCCGGTTTCGGCACAGATGAAAAATTTATTTTAGTCAGCATCTTGATCAGCAGTTCACATTCATTGGTCTTGACCACGAACCCTTCGGCGCCGAAGGCGCGGGAATTGGTGGCATCATTCGACTGCAGGGTCTCGGCGATAAGCACGAACTTGGGGTGCCATTCCAAATTCTTGATCTCACGGCAGTAATCGAATGTGGGTATGTATTCATACGCCATATCCAGCACGATGATCTCGGGGCGTATCTTTTTAAGCTTGTCCATGGTGTCTTTGTCTTTGGCAAGCGAGGTCACGGTCTTAAAACCCTTGGACTTTAATTTCATCTCCATGTGCATACGTTCTTTGAAATCGCGGTCGATGATAACCAGGCTTCTGCTATAAAGCTCTTCCCACTGGCTCTGGGTGATCATATCCGGCGAGGCGGTGGCGCCGGTCTTAAGAAAATGGTCCAATAGATGCGCGTTCTTGGTGTATTGCAGCGCGGTGGTTTTAGTGACCTTGTCTTTGCGGATCAAATCCGCCAGACTGCGCTCAAGTGAATGGCTTTGGCCGTTCTCCTCGGCATCCATCTGTCCGCGGATCTCGTTGAGCGCGCCGCGGTGAATGAGGTTCTGTATGGCCACCGACGAGGAAAGGATCTCGGTGGCGAGCGCCCGCCCGTTGCCGTCCTTTAAAGGCAGAAGCGACTGCGAGATGATGCCCAACAGGTTGCCGGCGAGTTGAACGTGGATCTGCTGGCGGCGGTCCTCTGGAAAGACATCGATGATGCGGTTGATCGTTTCAACCGCATTGGACGCGTGAACGGTCGTCAACACCAGATGCCCGGTCTCCGCGCTGGTCAGGGCCATGGAAATGGAATCCAGATCGCGCATTTCCCCGATCACCAGCACATCCGGGTCCTGGCGCAGGGCGTATTTAAGCGCGTCATTAAAAGAATTGGTGTCCATCCCCACCTCGCGCTGGACGATCATGCAGCTTCTGGACTCATGGTAATATTCGATGGGGTCTTCGATCGTGATGATCTTGAATTTGCGTTCCTTGTTGATGAAATCGACCATGTAGGTCAAAGTCGTGGTCTTGCCGCTTCCGGCGGTGCCGGAGATGATGATAAGACCCTTACGCTTCATGCACATCTCGTTAATGACCCGCGGCAGAGTGAGCTCTTCGATGGATTTAACTTTAGCGGCCGTGATCCTGATGTTGATGACCATCATGCCTTCGCTGAAGCACACATTGACGCGGAACTGAAAATCTTTGGAACTTCGGTAAGAAAAATCCAATTCCTTGCTCTTGAACAACGTGGCTTTCTGTTCTTCCGACATCATAGCGAGAATGATGCCTTCCAGGGTCGCTTTATCAAACGGCGGGATGTCCATGGCGGAAAGTTCGCCGTAGACCCGAAGATAGGGCGGTTTGCCGACCTTAATATGAATGTCTGAGGCATTCATCCTCAGGGCTTCGCTGATGATGTCATCGATCGACTTTATTTCCATATGGCCCCCTTTGATAGACAGGCACACCGGTTCTGAAGCGGTTCTTAAAACACCTTCCCTCAACCCTTGAACACCTTACCACTCTACCACTTTACTGCGGAAAAGTCTTCCAGAGCGCGTCAGCGTCCGGTTTATAGATAATGCCGAATTCTGTGACGATCCCGGAGATGAGCGCGGCTTCGGTGACGTCGAAGGCGGGATTATACACCTTCACCTTCCGGGGCGCGGTCACATAACCGCGGATGTTGGTGACTTCCTCGGGATCGCGTTCCTCGATGGGGATCTGGCGGCCGCTTTGGATGGATAGATCAAAGGTGGATCTGGGCGCCACGATATAAAAAGGGATCTTATGATGCTTGGCCAAGACAGCGAGCATGTAGGTGCCGATCTTGTTGGCGGCATCTCCATTGGAGGCGATACGGTCGGCACCGGCAAAAATGATATCCACCCTGCCCTGCTTCATCAGGCTCGCCGCCATATTGTCGCAGATGAGCGTAGTGTCGATGCCTTCGCGCGTCAATTCCCACGCCGTCAAGCGCGCGCCCTGCAGAAGCGGACGTGTTTCACAGGCATACACTTTAAATTTCTTGCCGTCCTCTTTGGCCGCATACATGACCCCTAACGCGGTGCCGTAGTCGACGGTGGCAAGCGCGCCGGCGTTGCACACGGTCAGAAGCGTCATGCCGTTTTTGATCAATTTCGCCCCGTGCTTCCCCATCGTGCGGCAGACACGTCGGTCATCTTCATATATTGCGATGGCCCGCTGGCGCAGCAATTTCTTGATGGCATTAACCGAAACATCAGGGTTCTTTGCCACGACCGCGCGCATCTCATCAAGCATATTAAAGAGATTGACCGCGGTCGGACGGGATGTGCCAAGGTATCGGCAGGTCTTTTCAAAATGCGCGTCAAATTTTCTACGGTCTTGGCCTTTGAAGGTCTTGATCCCCAACAGAACGCCGAATGAGGCCGCCACTCCGATGGCGGGCGCGCCCCTGACCTCAAGGCGTTTGATGGCATGCCACATGCGTTTGACATCGCGGCAGGTGATGTAAACGAGTTTACCGGGAAGCTTGGTCTGGTCGATCAACTTCGCGCTGTTTTTGACCCATTGGATGGTTTTGATGGACATGATTGTCACTCAGTTAGCATGAAAAAGAAATATCAATAATCGTCGTTGCGAGGAGTCTCGCGTCTCAAAGCCGGAGGCTTTGGACGCGGACGACGAAGCAATCTTATATGCGTATAAGATTGCTTCGCCCCACTTCGCGGGGCTCGCAAAGACGACTTTTGATTTCACTATTTCTTTTCGACTTCAATCCTCGGAAAAAGAGCGTCGTGATTCTGCAGCTTCGTGCCTGCTTTTAACTCCCCCCATGTCAGACCGGAGTCTCCCGCACCAAGAACATCTAACACAGCTTTTGTTTTGGCCGGCATGACCGGCTTTAACAGCGCCGCACTTAAACGCAGCGCCTCGGCCGCCACATAAAGCACGCGCTCAGCCGACGGAAGATCGGTCTTGGCAAGCTTCCACGGGGCCTGGGCTTCCATATATTTATTCACAAGGCGCACCAGATTGATCGTCTCATCAATGGCTTCGTGGATCTTCAATTCAGCAATAAGTCCATGAACCTTGGCGCTTAAACCGTTTCCAAAGGTGATGATCTCATCTTCCGCCGCAGTCATGGCCCCCGGCTTGGGCACGGTTCCGCCATGATTTTTCGTAAGAAGCCCGCTGACGCGGTTTAAAAGATTGCCGAAATCATTGGCCAGATCGCTGTTGTAGCGCTTGATAAAGGCATCCGGCGTAAAATTCGCATCCGCGCCAAGCACCATTTCTCTCATCAGAAAATAACGCACCGCATCAACGCCGTATTTCTCGATAAAATCCATGGGGTTAATGACATTGCCCAGGGACTTGCTCATCTTGGTGTCTCCCGTCAGCCACCAGCCGTGGGCAAAGATGGTTTTGGGAAGCGGCAAGCCCAGCGAAAAAAGCATGGTCGTCCAGTACACCGAGTGTGTGGTCAGAATATCTTTGCCGATCAGATGCAAATTGGCCGGCCACCATTTCTTGAATTTGGCTTCGTCGGAAGAATATCCCGGAACAGAAATGTAGTTAATGAGCGCGTCAAACCAGACGTAGGTGACGTATTCTTTGTCGAACGGAAGCTCAATGCCCCAGCTCATGCGGGCCTTGGGACGGGAAATGCACAGGTCCCCCAGCGGCTGTTTGAGGAACCCCAATATCTCATTGGCGCGGTGCTGAGGCAGGATAAAATCCGGATTGTCCTGGATGTATTTGATGAGCCTGTCCTGATACTTGCTCATCTTAAAGAAATAATTGCGCTCTTTGATCTGTTTGACGTCGCGAAACTGACCGGAAGTCATCTCGGTTTCCGTGATGAAACGCTCCTCAGCCACCGAATACCAGCCTTCGTATTCATCCACGTAAAGGTCGCCGGACTCAAATACTTTAGTTAGGACGTTCTGGACGATATTTGTATGACGGGGCTCGGTCGTGCGGATAAAATCGCTGTAACGGATATCAAGCTTCTCCCAAAGGCCGGAAAACCTTGGCGCCAATTCGTCGCAATGCTGCTGAGGCGTGACACCCCGCTTCTGCGCGGCCTGAAGCACTTTCTGCCCGTGCTCATCGAC
>CAZLRE010000039.1:0-10670 GCA_964561885.1 uncultured Planctomycetales bacterium
CGGCCCGACCATCAACAAACCTCTGGAAAAATTTTCCAGACCCAACCGTATATTAACAATACAAAATAAAATTACAAGCGGTTATATTCGGACAGAAAAGAACAGGACGACATTTATTATATTCTCTCAAACACGACCAGTGTTTCCAAATGCTGCGTGCGGGGAAAGAAATCCAGCGGATGGATTTCCTTAATCGACCACTTCTCTTTAAGGGCCTGGCAGTTGGCCAAAAGCGATTGCGGGTGACAGGACAGATAAAGCAGATGTTTGGCATTGTTGATATTGTTTAACATCGCGATGGTCGAATCGCTCAATCCTGCGCGCGGCGGGTCAACCATAATGATATTGCGTGAAGCGTTCATATCCTCCAGCATGCCGGGAAGCACATCCTCAACCTTTCCGTCGCGGATCATAAAACGGTCCAAGGCATGATACGCCGCATTATGCCGCGCCACTTCAAGTGAAGAGACGACCTCTTCGATCAGAATGACCTTAGCCACCAGGTCATAAACACAGATCCCGAAAAGCCCGACACCGCCGTAAAGATCATAAAATACCGCGTTCGCATCCCAGATCGGCAAAGAGCGCAAACGCTTGATAAATTCCGGAAGAATAAAAAGATTGGCCTGAAAGAAAGTATCCAAAGAATAATAAATCCTCTTACCCAGAATCTCTGTCCATAAATAATCCGGCGGTTTTAATTCCAGGGAACGCCGGCCTATGCCTCCCCACAGCACTCGCCCGTCATCACCGGTGCGCACAACGATGTTGGCCTGTTTATGTTTTTGGGTGACCTTGAGCTTGGCCTGCTCTTTGACCGATGGGATCGCATCCGATATTTCCCGTCGCGCGATGGGACAGGAATCAATAGGGATCAAACGTTTGCGGTCTCTGGGGGAAAACCCGATAAAGACCTCTTTGGATTTTGTCTGAACAAGCTTTAGGTCAAGCCGGTTGCGGTAACCGTATTCCTGCGGAGACGCCATGATCGGACGAAACAGCTCTTCATTTGATCCGATCACTTCTTTGAACAAATTCTTTAACTGCGATTCTTTAAGGCGCAATTCATCGGCGTAAGCGATGTCCTGATACTGACATCCTCCGCAATCATTGAACACCGGACATACAGCAGGGATCTTGGGAAGGTCGACGGAGCAGCTGGGATCCATTGTGTTTGACCTATTAGGCCCCGATCGAAAACGAGCGCAGCATGTGGTTAAATATTTTTATATATTTCTCATACGCCAGTTCTTGAATGACATACGTCAGCACGATAGCCTTATTGTCCCTGAAAAACCAGACGAACCTAAGGTTCAGCACAGGCTCCTGGGTTGTCCGGATGACATAGCTGAAAGCCGGCATTCCGGCAAATACAATTTCCTCGGATTGAAGGACTTCAGCATTCCGTTCAAAAACAGCTTCCATCTGCCCGGTAGCGATCTTGGAGAACTGAGCTAAGGTCGTGACGTGCTGCGGCAGATCAGTGACAGAAATGTTGAAATTCTCGGCAAAACTGTCCAGCTCATTGTCCCGATTGGATATAAAAGCCACGATCGATCCGCCATGGTCGGGTATGGCATTCCAGCCTTTAGGATATTTGATGCTGATCTTGTAAAACTTGTCGTAGTATGAGATATACCTGTTCTCATTGATGACAAACGCAATGGCATATCCAACAAGAACGAGCGCGACAACAGCCCCAGCCCCGATCAGCCCGATCTTTTTAAAATCCATAGCGTCTTTATTTTCTTTGTCAGCCATGATGTTTCCCCTTATTGACCTTTCCTTGTCCAATAACAAATCTCCAGCCTTCGTTTAGACGACATCTAAAGATTTGTTATTTCTATGAGTCAGGCGAAGGTCAATAACTATAAAATTTCTTACCTTCGCGCTGCAGACGCAGCAGATATTCACATGGTTTGAAACGCCCGTCATTGAATTCCTCCTCCAGCTCACTGGAGATCTCGATGATATTGTCGATGCCTTGACCGTCGGCGTAACGCAAAAGCCCTCCCAGAAACGGCGGGAACCCCGTGCCCATGATCATCCCGATATCGACAACGTCCGCACTTTCGACAACCCCTTCTTCAAGACAACGCGCCGCTTCATTGATCATGATAAGGACCAACCGGTTTAAAGTGTCCTCTTTGTCAAACACACCGCCTTCGCGCTCGAACATATTGGCAACTTCCGGATTCACTACCCGTTTGGCGCTGTGGAGATAAAATCCTTTGCCGGATTTCTTGCCCAGCAGTTTCTTCTCATAGATCTTTGTGAACACATCGACCGGCTTATACCGAGGCCCTAATCCGGCCTCAAGAATATGAAGCACTTTAACCCCGACGTCAAGGCCCACCTCATCAGACAGGGTGAACGGCCCCATGGGCATGCCGAACTGCACCATCAAGGAATCAATATCATCGATGCGGGCCCCCTCGGTAAAAAGCCGGCCGGCCTCGTTGATATATCCGAGTAAAATACGATTGACCAAAAAACCCGGGGTATCTTTGACAACAATGGGCGTTTTGCCCAGCCGTCTGGCGAAGTCCAAAGCGGAGATGATCGTCGTCGGCGAGCAATATTTGGTCGTGATGATCTCGATCAACGGCATGCGGTGGACAGGATTGAAGAAATGAAAACCGATCACTCTCGATGGGTCTTTCACCGCTTCGGCCATTTGAGTGACCGACAATGACGACGTGTTGGAACACAGGACCGCATGGGATGGAACATTGGCATCAAGCTCAGCGAATACCTTGCGTTTAACGTCCATGTTCTCGACAACCGCCTCGATCACAATATCCGCGTCTTTAAATCCGCTGAAATCGGTCGTGCCGGAGATCATGGCCATCTTGGCGGAAACCTCATGGGCCTTCATGCGTCTTTTTTTAAGCGCGCCGTCGAAGACTTTATAGGCCGCGGCCAGTCCTTTGGCGATCGCGTCATAATTCACGTCCTTCAGACGCACCCAAACACCCCGGTCGCTTAATAACTGCGCGATCCCTCCGCCCATGATACCGGCGCCGATGACACCTGCTTTGGCGATCTTCTTGGGAGCGACCTGTTCGATCCCCGCCGGCGTAAACTTCTTGAACTTTTCCGACAGGAAGAACACTTTGACCAGATTCTTGGAAACATCGGTCACGGCCAATTCCGCGAACATCTGGGCCTCATGATCCAACGCCTCGGCACGGTCCATGTTCCGGGTTTCTTTGATGAGTTCGATCGCACGCATCGGGGCCGGATAAAAACCTTTCGTGGCTTCCTGTACGCTTCTATTCGATTCCTGAAATACAATCGCGTTACCCACGACCGTGTTATCCAGGAAGGAATTAAACCCTCCGGATTTTTTCGGACGGAACTTATCCCGTAACGGCTGATCAAAAAGCTTTTTAACAAAGGCCAGAACATCCGACTCCAGCGTCGAGGACGGGAAAAGCGCGTCAATAAGACCGGCCTTGAACGCGGCAGAACTTCCGACCGGTTTTCCGGTCAAGATCAATTTGAGCGCCTGTGACAAACCCAAGAGCCGCGGCAAACGGTAAGTGCCGCCGAAACCGGGAACAAAACCGAGATTGACCTCCGGAAGACCGATCTTGACTTTTTCATTAAATGTGGAAATGCGGTACGAACACGCGAGCGCCAGTTCGCAGCCGCCGCCTAACGCCACCCCGTCGATGACAGCGACCGTGGGGACCGTCAGGTCTTCGAGCTTATTAAAAAGATCCTGTCCGGCCTTGGCCTTAACTTTGGCATCAGCCGTATCGGTGATGGCCTCGATCTCTTTAATGTCCGCGCCGGCGACAAACACATCCTTCTTGGCGCTGCGGACCACAACCGCCTTGACCGAATTCTTGCTCTTGATCTCATCAAAGATCGTGTTTAATCGCATAATGACCTGCGCATTAAGCACATTGACCTTCGATGCGGGATCATTGAACGTAATGAAACCTATTGCGGATTCTTCTTTGTATTCAACGGACATTGAACCTCATTTCCATTAATTTCGCTCAAGGACCATGGCAGCGCCCTGCCCGCCGCCGACACACAATGAGACCAAACCCAGTTTAAGGTTATTGCGTTTCATATGCTTGAGCATGGTCAATATCAACCTGCCGCCGGAGGCCCCGACGGGATGACCGAGTGCGATCGCGCCGCCATTGACGTTCAGGATCTCCGGCTTGATAGTTCCGGTGAAACCTTCATATCCAAAATCTTTGGTGAATTTCTCGGACGACAACGCTTTTATACAGGCCAAAACCTGGGCTGCGAAGGCTTCATTGATCTCAACGGCCTGGATTTCATTCAAACGCACATTGGCCTTCTTAAGGGCCAGGGGGATCGCGTGCGCGGGACCGATGCCCATGCGGTTGGGTTCAACACCGGCAAAAGCAAAGGATCTGATATATCCCAACGGTTCCTTATTCAGCTCGCGCGCGCGGCTTTCAGATGCAACCAATAACGCGACCGCTCCGTCGGTGATCTGGCTCGAATTGCCCGCGGTCACTGTGCCGGTGCCTTTCTCAAAATAGGGTTTCAATTTCGCGAGCGCCTCGAACGTTTGTTTTTCTCTGGGTCCGTTATCATCCATGACCGCTTCTTTGAATTTAGGCGACGGCACTACGGCCACGATCTCCTCACGCAGGAACGACCGCGACTGAAGGGCGCGCTGATGGCTCTCCAAAGCAAATTTGTCCTGATCGTTTCGGCTGATGCCGAACTCCTTGGCCAAAACCTCGGCGGTCTGTCCCATGTTCAATCCGCAGACAGGATCGGTCAGACCCAGCTGTAATCCGATCCTGGGGGTCAGAAATTTAAAACGGAATCTCACAAGGATGGACAATTTCTCTGGAACGCTTTTGGCGCGCATGAGCGCTCCTAAAAATTCCTGATAATCCTTGGTGAAATAAAACGGGATATTGCTCATGGATTCTGTCCCGCCCGTCAAAAAACACCGCCCTTCCCCTGCCCTGATCTTGATGGCGGCATTGACCACCGATTCAAGGCCTGAGGCGCAATTGCGGTGAACGGTCACCGCCGGAGTTGTTTTGGGAATACCCGCCAAAAGTGAGATGATACGGGCGATATTGGCAGCATCCGCGGGCTGGCCGACACAACCGAAGATGACCTCATCGATCGCGTTGACATCAAACCCTGTGCGTTCGATAAGTTCTCGTGAGGCGATTCGTCCCAGCTCCTGAGCTGAAGTGAAATTAAACGCGGAACCCATTTTGCAGAATGGAGTACGGATACCGTCAATAATAGCTATGCGTTCCATATTTTGTCCTTTTTAACCGCCGCAGCTTACGGACGGTCGTCTATTTGGGCCTGGTATCAACGATACGTTTTTCTTTGTTCGCTGTTTCAAGTTCCAGACGTTTAAGCATATCCCCCATGGAAATGAAGGTGACCGTGTTCGGTGATACTTCCGTCGCCAAAAGGATCTTCTTTCTGATATCCTCTTCCAAAGCCGATGCGTTCGCCCCGTTGCGCGCACAGATATAAATGAGAAGCTCATCCACATCAAAAGGATCATTGTTGTGTTTGCGGATCTCGATCTGCCATTCCTCAACGTCAACAAAATCATTAAGCACAGATGAGAAATGATCCAGATTCACCAGAGAACCTTTGACCTTGGACAGCTGCAGGTCTTTGGTGTCGGACAAACGGATGATGTCGCTGGAGATCCTGGGCACTTTGCGCCCGCAGCACGGGCACGGATCAAAGACAATACCGCCTTTGACAAAATCCCCGGTGCGGTAACGCAGCACAACGCTCGCGCGCGCATCCAGCGAGGTGTACACAAGTTCGCCGTCCTCGCCTTCGCCTTTGACCTCTCCTGTTTTCGGGTCAATGACCTCAAAGATCTCTTTATCAGGATAGAGATGATAACCGCTTGAAACATTCAACGCCGACGGGCATTCCGCCCAAGCGGCCCGGGATTCCGTGAAACCGTAAGTTCCCAGGACGGACACATTGCGGCTTCCCATTTTCTCAAGCAAACCCGCGAGACGTTCTTTGTAAGGGATCGTGACTTTGGCGGCGCCGAGCACGACCTTATCCACAAAACCAAGGTTCATTCCCCGCTCCTGGGCCGTGCGAACCAGATGATAGACATAACTCGGAACGCCCAGGATCAAAGACGGCTGGACCTTTAAAAGGGCCACCAGGTTCCCTTCAGTTCCCATGACCTTGCCACCGCCCGTGGCAAGGGCGAATACGTTCGAGGCAAGCCCGCCGAAGAATACCTGCCAAAACGCCAAATGGGGCGCGAACGGAAAAAGGTTCATGATCTTTCCATCAGGATTCATCCCGAAAAGCGCCAGCATTCTGGCGCCGGAAACATTTAAATTCTCGATATCATAATTGGAATACAAAAACGGGACCGGACTGTTCGTTGTCCCGGTCGTAAAAGTCATGAACGCAGGTCTGTATTCCCTGTTCATGCGGTCCAACAAGGCCTCGGAACCCTGGAATATTTTTGTGCCGGCGAGAGATAACAACTTGGCCGGCGGCCAATGAGCGCGGATCGTTTTCGGATCGGGACGCAGCACAAAATCCTTATAGATCCCCGGGTTTTCTTTGCTGATAAAATCCGATTTGGACGTCAAAGGCAAATGCTTAAGATCAGCGATGCTGCGGATAGACTTGGGATCGATCTTATGCTGATCAAATACTCGCCGGTAATGAGCGCTGAATGGATACACCTGCTCATTGACGAAGGCCTGAAGCTTTTTATTCTGGAGGGAACGGACTTCTTGGGGAGATAACCCCGCTATTGAACGCCAAGGATCCATATGTGTCTCGATAGATTAATGAGAATTCTTCAACCTGATCGTATTCTAGTATAGCGCCTGAGGCATAACCACTTAATTCTTCAGTTTTTATGACAAAAATCTCCTCGAAGAACGCTTCTCTGGAGCTAACTGTCCACTACGGCTGACTAAAATAAAAAAGCGCGCGAAACCGCGCGCCCCCTACCTGTATCCCGTATTCAAAAAACCTATTTTCTATTTTTCCTGCGGAATTTCTTGTGTAAATAACACGACAAACAAAAGCCTTGCGCTGCGGAAACCAGCAGTAAAACTCCGAGAGTGAACGTGACCCACTTGCCCCAGCTGTACAAAACAGCAGTGGTCATGATGATACCAAAAAGTGTGCGTGTGAAGCGGTCTTCGGGAAGGATGTTGATTTTTGGCATATTTGATCGTTGCTCGGAAATCGTTGATCGTTGTTCGCAAACACGATCAACGAATAACGATCAACGAACAACATTGGAGTCGAAGCACTAGCGCACCGTCAGGCGTTTGGCCTTTTCCTCAATCGATTTGGTCAGATCATCGAATGACTGATCAAAGGAGACCAATCCTTCATCCAGCAATTTTAAGCACACGACTCCGACGTCGATCCCCTGTGTACGCAAATCCTGAACAATTTTCTGGGCAGAAGCCACATCTCCGGGCATGGCGAGCTTGGGCAAGCCATGATCGAGGAAGGCCTCAAGAGTTTTATCCGGCAGTGTATTCACCGTGGGTTTGGCAGTAAGTTCAGTGACGTATTTGATATCGCTGTATTTGGGATTCTTTGTTCCGGTGGAGGCCCAAAGCACGCGCTGGGGCTGTGCGCCCGCCGCCTGAAGCGCTTTGAACTCGGAGCCTGCGAACAAATGATTATATTTGTGAAAAATGATCTCGGAATTGGCGACCGCGGCGCGGCCCTTGAGAGCTTCCAGTTTTGCTTTTGAAGCGTCATCTGTTGCGGATGCGATCTTGGCATCGATCATCGGATCGATCGCCGTATCAATACGGCTGACAAAAACACTCGCCACCGACCGCACGCGGCTAAGGTCTTTTCTGTTTTGCGACAATCTTTTCATGCCGTTAAGATACGCCCATGCCACGTCCTGATATTGCTCGGCGGAAAAAATGAGCGTAACATTCACATTAACACCTTGGGCCAAAAGATCACCGAACGCGCGGCAGCCGTTCTTGGTCCCCGGCACCTTGATCATCAGATTCGGACGGTTGACCTTCTGCCATAACCGCAGACCTTCCTCCCTCTGCTCTTCATAAGTATTGGCCAAATGAGGATTGATCTCCAGACTCACATAACCGTCAAGCGCTTGGGTCGATTCATAAACACCCTTGAACAGATCGCAAGCGTCGCGCACATCACGGATGGTCAATTCATCGTAGATATCAAATGTCTTTTTACCTGCCTCGGTCATCTTAACGATCTCGGCATCGTAATCAGTGCTCTGGGAAATGGCTTGTTTAAAGATGGTGGGGTTTGACGTCTGGCCGCGGAGCCCCTGATCGATCAGCGATTTAAGCTTACCCTGTTCGATCATGGAACGGCTGATATTATCGAGCCACAAACTTTGTCCGAGATCAGCCAATTCATGCATTTTGGTGCGGGGCATCAAAAGCTCCTTGAGATTTATTTCTTACGTTTTAGGACTTTCCGGACAGCTTCGACGATGTTCTTATCTTTTAAGCCGTAAGCTTCCAAGAGCTGTTCGGGCTTTCCGCTTTCGCCGAACGAATCGCGCACGCCGATCAACTCCATAGGAACAGAGATATTTTGGGCGACAACCTCGGCCACAGCACCGCCTAAACCGCCGGCCATCTGATGCTCTTCGGCGGTCACGATCGCGCCTGTTTCCTGCGCCGCTTTCGTGATGGCTTGCACATCAATGGGTTTGATGGTGTGCATGTTGATAACACGCGCCTGGATGTTCTCGAGAGCGAGGATATTGGCTGCGTTCATTGCCTCGGAAACCATAACCCCGCAGGCGATGATGGTGACATCACGTCCGTCACGCAACACATTGGCCTTACCGATCTCAAAGAGATCGGATTCTTTGGTCAAGATCGGTAAAGGCGCGCGCGAAGTGCGCATATACATCGGCCCTTTTTGATTGACCATGGCGCGCGTGGCTTTTCTGGCTTCAATGTAATCGACAGGACAAATGACCTTAATATTAGGAAGCACTCGCATAATGGCCAGATCTTCAAGACACTGGGCGCTGGCCCCGTCTTCTCCGACGGTGACACCCGCGTGTGAGGCCACGAGCTTGACATTGCAGTCGTTGTAACAAACATCCAGACGGATCATGTCATAGGCGCGATTGGTGAGAAAAACAGCAAAAGAATTCGTGACCGCGGTAAAACCCATGGCGCTTAAACCGGCGGCCATGCCGACCATGTCCTGTTCGGCAATGCCGACTGAAAAGAATCTCTCGGGAAATTCTTTCTTGAAATATTCCGCGCGGGTAGCATCTTCCAAGTCAGCGGAAACCATCACGATATTCTTATTCTCACGGCCAAGAACAACCATCTCTTCGCCGAATCCGTCACGCGTGGGTGTGGGTTTTAACTCTGTCATAGTCATTCCTTAATATCCTTCAAACTACTTAAGTTCCTTCAAGGCGTCCTGCAATTGTTCCTGGTTCGGAGCTTTGCCGTGCCATGCCGCCTTGTTCTCCATGAACGATACGCCTTTGCCCTTGACCGTATGGGCGATGATCACCGTCGGCTTTGATTTGATGTTCTCGAACTCATCCAAGGCCGTGACCAACTGCTTGATGCTGTGACCGTCGACCTCAAAGACATGCCATCCGAAGCTCGCCCAGCGTTTGGCCAGCGGCTCGAGATTCTTGATCTCATTGACCGGACCGTTTTCCTGGACCTTGTTGTAATCCACGATCGCGCAGATATTATCCAGCTTGAAATGCGAGGCCGCCATGGCTGCTTCCCAGACGGAGCCTTCCTGGATCTCCCCGTCGCCCATGATGCAGTAGGCGTTGATGTCCTGGTCTTTGAGTTTGGCGCCCAGCGCGATGCCGTTGGCATACGAAAGACCATGGCCCAGTGAACCGGTATTAAATTCAACTCCCGGGACCTTCACATGCACATGCCCCTGCAAACGGCTCTTGAATTTGCGGAATGTTTTTAATTCTTCTTTGGGGAAATATCCGGCATTGGCAAGCGTCACATAAGTCACCGGCGTGCAATGCCCTTTGGAGACGATCACGCGGTCGCGCCCTTCCCACTTGGGATCAGAAGGTTTGTGTTTGATCTTATAAAAATAAAGGGAGATAAATATCTCAACCGCGGACAACGATCCGCCGGGATGGCCGGAACCGGCCAGATTTAAAGTTTCAAGGATTTCTCGACGGAAGGAAACAGCTTTATTTTGGAGAGAAGCGAAATCAACGGTGTTTGCAGGCATGTCAACCTCAATATTGGCAACTGAAAGAAACGTTATTCGTGTATCTAGTGGTCTGATTCGGACGGAGCCTCATCAGACCCCACCATCTCAACACAACAAGGATTTTGTTGTGTTATCCTGAGGTCTGTTGCGTCCATCTGGACGCCAGACTGAAGGATTTCATTTTTTCATGGGTCTTGTCTCACCGGAACTCGACAAGACCCCGCCATTTTTTCTCTAATATCAGCACGGAATTTTCACCTAAGGTTTGAAAATTGCGTGCTATAAGGAAAAATGGTGGGCCATGCAGGACTCGAACCTGCCACCCTCTGATTAAGAGTCAGATGCTCTACCGGATGAGCTAATGGCCCGCGAAACTATACCCGCCAACAAAACTTCTTTGCATTATGCCAAGCATCGACCCTTGATCGTTAGGTTTGACACTAACAACCGCGCAC
>CAZLRE010000040.1:0-10545 GCA_964561885.1 uncultured Planctomycetales bacterium
GTCGCAGCGTTCGGATCTCTCACCCGACAAAAGCGTACGAACAACAGCCTCGGGTTTCTTGATCAGGACCGGCACGGTCTGCACGGCGATGGTATCCTCATCAAACGCGTTGGTGTCCAATCCTGCCTCTTTGAGCGTTTCCTGCGATTCTTCCCATGCGATCTTTTCCTGCGGCGTCAGTTTCAAAAGGATCGGCGTCAACAGATGCTGGATCTCCACCTGTCCTTCATCGATCTGCTTTTTAAACTTCTCGAACATGATCCGCTCCTGGGCGGCGTGCTGGTCAACCAACAAAAGAGAATCATCAACCTCCCACAACAGATACTTATTCATGAAGTTTCCGATATAACGCGCGCGTCCGAATTTGTCGCGCAGTGTTTCGTTCGGTCTTTGGAACAAATGGGTATCGAGTTCTCTTAGCACAACCTCATTGGCCGCCGGATCAGGAGAGGTTTTGGCAAAGAATCCGGCCGGGTTAAACGCGCTTTGCATTTGTCCGGGATGATAAATGGCCGGATTGCCCGTACGATCAGTTCCGTCCATCTTGGTTGCTGTGGGAGATGACAGGGTGCGTGTGTCGCCGTGCGTCATAAGCGCGTATTCAACGCTCTGGCGCAACAGCGACACCAGACGTCCTTCTTGGCTGATCTTGATCTCGCGTTTGGATGGGTGGATATTGACATCGATCGCCGAGGGATCGACCTCGATGAAGATCACAAAACATCCGTAGGTTGACGGCGGAAGAATGAGCCGGTAAATGTCATTGATATGAAAACCCAGATTGCGGTGCTGGATGGGGCGTCCGTTGACAAAGAAATACTGCAGGTCGCGACGTGTGCGCTGAATATTGATGTTCCCCAGGATCAGGCGCAGGTTAATTCCTTCGTCCTTGAAGTTCTGTTCGACCTCCAGAAGATGTTTGGCCTCCACATTTAAAGCTCGTGCGGCCCGTTCTTTGAGTGAGCTGACCGGTTTGACATCAATGACAGAACGTTCGGCATGGGTGAGTTTGAAATGCACGACGGGGTGCAATAACGTGTAAGGAAGAAAGGTTTCAACGATCCCATTGAGTTCAGCGGTGTTGGATTTGAGGAATTTTCTGCGCGCCGGCGTGTTAAAGAACAGCTCCGATATTTTGATCTCAGTGCCGTGCCCGGATGTTGCCGCGGGTTCAAGGGATATGCGTTCACCGCCGCGCACGTGAAGTTTCCATCCCAGAGGATCATTGGCAGATTGGCTTGTGAGGGAAACATCGGCGATCGATCCGATGCTAAAAAGGGCCTCACCCCTGAAACCGAGCGACTGAAGGCGTTCGAGATCATCGATCGCGGTTATTTTGCTGGTCGCATGACGCTGAAAAAGATTGTTTAAGTCATCGTGATTGATGCCTGAACCGTTGTCTTTGATGTGGATGAGCTGCTTGCCTGCGTCCTTGAGATGCACTTCAATGGAAGTCGCACCGGCATCCAGCGAATTTTCCATGCATTCCTTGACGACGGAGGCAGGCCGTTCAATGACCTCGCCGGCGGCGATCTTGGCAATGACGTCTGAGGGAAGGATTTGGACTTTAGGCATAGTCAATACGGGGACACCTTGCAAATTAAAGAATCGTACCGGGACACCAGTGTCCCGATAAGCGGCCGATAAGCTAGGTGTCCAAATTAGGTTTGTTGGATAGCAAGGTGTACCCTAAGCTTTCATTTTCCTTTTTAATTCGTTTAGCTTATTCAACGCCTCCACCGGCGTCAGGGTATTGACGTCAACGGCTTTTAGGGCCTCTTTGACCTCATCCATCGTCTCGTCGGTCGCAGGCGTAAAGAAATTCAGTTGGTCTTTGTCTTTCTTTGCGCGCATGGTGGCGCGTGACCCGCTTTCCAGTTCGCTTAATATTTTTTTGGAGCGTTTAATAACGCCATCCGGGATGCCGGCGAGCTTCGCGACATAAATGCCGTAGCTGTCATCGGTCGAACCGGGCACGATCTTGTGCATGAAGATGATCTTATCCTGCCATTCCTTGACCGCCACGTTGTAATTCTTGACTCCGGAAAGCTGGTCGCTTAATGAAGTCAGCTCATGAAAGTGGGTGGCAAAAAGTGTGCGGGCTTTTTTGGATTGCAAGTGCTCAGCTAATGCCCAGGCCAGACTCAGACCGTCATAAGTGGATGTGCCGCGGCCGATCTCATCGAGAATGATCAATGAGCGCGGTGTCATGTTGTTTAAAATGTCGGCGGCCTCGGTCATTTCCACCATAAAAGTGCTTTGGCCTTTGGCGATCTCATCGTGGGCGCCGATGCGCGTGAAGATCTTGTCCACCACCCCGATGGATGCGGCGGCGGCCGGAATAAAACTACCCATCTGCGCCATGATGACCAATATAGCGGTCTGGCGGATGTACGTTGATTTGCCGGCCATGTTTGGTCCGGTCAGGATGACCAGATGATGATCATCGCAATCCAGATACGTGTCATTGGCAATGAATGTGTCGGTTGTCGTCAGCTCGACCACCGGATGCCGGCCGTCTTTGATGTTGAGCGTAGTTGAATCATTCACATCGGGGCGGATGTAACCCGCTTGTCCGGCCAGAGTGCTTAATGCGTGGATGCAGTCGACTGTGGCCAGTTGATCGGCATAGCTGTGCAGCGCCGCGGTGTCATTGAGGATCGCCTGCTGGATCTCTTTGACAAGTTTATTCTCGATGGCGAGGATCTTCTCCTGTGCCGTCAGGAATTTTTCTTCGTATTCCTTTAATTCCGGCGTGATGTAGCGTTCGCCGTTGACCAAGGTCTGCTTACGGATGTAATCGGCCGGCACGAGTTTCTGGTTGGCTTTGGTGATCTCAATGTAATAGCCGAAGACGTTGTTGTAGCCGACCTTAAGCGAATTGATGCCGGTCTTTTTGATCTCGAGCGCCTGATAATTCTTAAGCCATTCGCGGCCGTTGTCCTGGATGGAGCGAAGTTGGTCGAGTTCTTTGTTATATCCAGGTCGGATGATCTTTCCCTCGGGTTTGGCCAGCGGCATGTCGGGATTGACGGCATCATGCAGAAGCTTACGCAATTGCGGCAGATCATTGATGGTCAGTAGGGGCATAGGGCCCTGTGCCCCTACAAGCAATTTTAAATGGTTCTGGATCTCAGGGTCGCGCTCAAGGGCGTTGCGGATGGCCAGAATATCCTTGGGTGCGGCAAAACCACAGCTTAAACGCGAAAGGCTTTTTTCCAGATCAGGGATATTGCGCAAAAGGGTTTTTCCCAAGACATCCGAGACCGCGCTGTTCTCTTTGAGGATCTCGACGGATTCTTGCCGTAATCGGATCGCAGCCGTATTTTTCAGCGGATGATAAAGCCAGAAACGGAACAACCTGCGGCCCATCGGGGTCAAGGTCTTATCCAGCGTTTGCAGGAGCGTTTCCATTTCCAGTCCGTAATGCGCAGCCGGGGCAATGAATACATATTCGTTGTCGGTATAAAGACTGATGCGGTCGATATGTTTGAGCGGCTGTTTGTTCATCTGTTTTAAATATTCCAAGAGCGCGCCGCAGCTCGACTGGGCCTGAAGAAGGTCCTCGATGCCGAATCCTTTGAGAGAATGCGTCTGAAAATGGTCGCAGAGATTTTTTCTAGCCATCTCGGTGTTAAACGACCAATCGCCGAACGGGGAAAGCGTCAACCCTCTGGTTTTTAGAAGCGGATGACTTAGAAATTCTTTGACCGGATCTTTGAGCCCCTCGGGAAAAATGACCTCATAAAAGGGAAGTTTGCTGATAAGCTCCACGATCTGGTGCGGGTTTGTGTATTGATTGGTCTGGATGGCGCCGGTTGTCACATCGGTAAAGGCAACACCGAAGGTTTTGCCGTTAGGGCTTAACGACAACAGATAGCGAGAATCGGTGGCATCATCAAAGAATGTGCCGGAAGTGACGACCCTTATGACATCGCGCTTGACGATCCCCTTGGCCTGCGCGGGGTCTTCAACCTGTTCACAGATAGCGACTTTCTGGCCTGCTTTAATGAGTTTGGCGATGTAATTCTCAGCGGCGTGAAAAGGAACGCCGCACATCGGGATACGGCTGGTGACATCACTGCCGCGCGAGGTCAGAACAAGATCTAGAATGGAAGAGGCGGTCTTGGCATCATCAAAGAACATCTCGTAAAAATCGCCCAAACGGAAGAAAAGGATACAGTCCTGGTAATTTTTCTTGATGTGCTGATACTGCTTCAGCATGGGGGTTGCTGATTCCATAGGGCTTATTTATATCATAAAGCTAACCATAGTTAAACAAATAATCCGGCCTTCCAAAACTGAATTTGAATCCGAAGTTGTTGCTATGCCTGCATATTTGTGCCTCCAATAAGCAATATATGTCATCCAGTACCGCTTTATAGCTTTCCTTGACATGCCTTGGGCTGCAGGTTATACTTTACCATTGTCTTAAGACTAATTAATAATAATCCCCCCTCAGAAGACGTAAGGGTATGTTCAAACATTTTAGATACAGCCTGATTTGCCTTGTCTGTGTTTCTGCCTTTATAGCTGGGCGACCTAGCCATGCCCAGATCCGTTACCCGGAAGTCACGTTCAAGGATTCCCTGATCCAGATGCTTTTTCAATACGGCAGAGAGGTCTATCTGCGCGGAGTTGACCCTCAGGAAGCTGCTTTTGTGTTTCAGCGGATCCTGGTCCTGGATTGCCGCCACGATGGAGCCCAGGAATTCCTGGATAAGATCCGCGATAAATATCCGAATGTTTCGATCAAGATTCTCGGCTGTTCCGAAGAGGACCAAGCAGTAGAATCAGAGAATTCTGAAAGGCTTGAAATGACTGAAGAAGTCAGGCCGAGCTCTTTGCGTGAAGAGCGCCGTTTAGCAGCCGGACAAGCCATCACTTTAGCGGTTCCGGATGTCAACTCTGACGCTTCGATCTCTTTCGATCAAAAGAATATCCGCGCAACACCGCTGCGCGCTTTTTCCGAACCCATGGGCATCGATACGCTGACACCTCAAGAACAGTTGGAAGACACAGGATCCGTAGACAATTTCCCTATTATAGAGCCTTCTTTTGCAACCGACCCGCTAGGCGGCCCCAAAGATGAGATGACCGGCATTTCCGAGGATTGCGACCAGTTGCGGACAATGAACACTCAATTGGCCAACGAGATCACGCAGTTAAAAGACCAGATCCAGGTCAAGGACGATGCGATTGTCCGTTATCAAAAAGAGATCGCCAGTATTCATGGTGACAGCACGGATCCTTCTTATGCGCTGATCTCTCAAGACCAGAAGGATCTTATCCGCGTGCAGCAGGAAAATATCGACTATCTGGAAAAAGAACTCGCCGAGGCGAGAGCGCAGGTGTCGGCAAGCAGATCCGATGAGAATCCTGATTTCAAAAACATGCGCCGCGAGATCGCCAGCGCGCAGTTGACGGCCAAAGAACATGAAATGAACCTGGAGGCCAGGAACAGGGAAGCTCAACTGCTCCAAAGGCAATTAAGCGAACTGCAGGAGCAGCTGCGGCTGGTCAAACAGATACTCAGCGAGAAAAATGATATAATCAAATCCCTTCAGGATGAGCTGGAGGCCTTAAGACTAGAAAGTGATTAATAACCCGTGAAATCAAAGACCATGACCAAACCCATCCCCCTTCAAAGAATTCTATTTGCTATGATCTTATCGATCGGCCTGGTATCAAGCGCGTTTTCCCACGCCCAGACCGTAATCGCCCCTAAACCTTTAAGCACATCATTTCTGCTGGAATTCGCCCAGAAACTCTTCGAACGCGGCGAGTATAACGAAGCCCAAGACCTTTTAAAGCGCATCCTTAAGGCCGATCCCGAGAATCCGCCGGTCCAGCGGTTGCTTAAGACCGTCGAAGACCAGCTGAGTTCCAAAGCACCTGCCGTATTGAAAGTCAGCCGTCCGAGCGAGATCGCCGCCGATATTATTTTGATCCAGAAAAATGTCCTGGTTTTTGAACGCCGCAACCGCGATCTGGAATTTGCCATCCGCCAAACACTCCAAGAGAATATGTTCCTTTACCAGACTCTTTCCCGCCGCAATCAGGACCTGTTAGCTTTGCGCAAGAAATTCTTCGGTTATGAAGGAGAAGGAACTTTATCCAGTTCTTCCCCGGTCATGGAAAAGACCAACGAGATACTCAATACCTATCAGGAAGAGATTTCCCAGCGTGACCGCGAATTCACCAAACGCAACCAGGAAATCGCCCGCATGATGAAGGAAGTCGGAAAGACCGATGCCGCTTTTAAGGATAATAAGGAAGTGTCCGCAGACATGGATTCCGCGGCCAATGCCCTGGAGTGGAAGAACGACCTTATGGAGAAGCGTTCGTATCTGGTGGAAAAGGCCGTCACGCTTTACGAGAAGAACAAAGACCTGACATTGCTGCACGCCGAGCTTGCGGCGGTTTCTAAGTCGCTTAAGGAAGCCAACGTGAATTACGGCGACACGGTCAGCGAATATGAGCTTAAGATCCAGAAGCTGAACAACGTCTGGGTTCAGGACAAGGCCAAACAGCAGGTGGAGATCGACCGGCTTAAAGAGCAGATCAAGAATGAGAAAGTTAAGGTCCTGGCCTCGCGTCTTTCCAGTGGTAAAGATCGCGAAACGGCAGTTGCCGAAGTTAAAGATGCTCCGGCTCAGACAACCCCCAAGAATAAGGTTCCTAAGCCGAAAACAGATAAATCTCAGTCTGTAAAGAAGGGAGAGGATACTGATAAGACAGTTAAAACCTCTCAGAACTTAAAGATTGATGATGAAAAAGCAAAAGACAAGAAACCTGCCCAAGACGCAGCTGTCGATCCCGATCCCCAATCCGAGATCAAACGCCTTCAGGCCGAGTTGGCACGCAAAGAGCAGGAATTAAGCGAACGTTCGCGTTTGTTTGACGCCAAGATCCGCGAACTTAAAAGCAGCTGGGCGCAGGATAAAACCATTTCTCAAAAGCCCTCCGCTGGGCGAACTTCGAAACCATCCTTTGTGCCGTCCGACGGAGATCCTTTCAAAGACTCCGATACGTACCGCAATTTGATCCAGGAACTGGATTATATTAAAGACCAGTTGTCCATGAGGGAGAAGGAAGTTTACAAATTCCAGAAAGAAATGCTGGGGCACACCTCCCAAGTGGAAAATCTGCAAAAGAAACTTAGCCAGAGTGAAACCCGGTTGGCCAGCATGGACGCCTTGATCGTAGTCAAAGACCAGCAGATCGCCGCTCTCAAGAAAGAGCTTGTGGTCAAGATCTCGGAGATCAGAGAAAAGGACGCCCAGATCGAAACACTCAAAGCCCGCAACGTTTCCCTCGAGGGACTCAAAGATATAAATAAGCGCACGGTGGACATCAAGACACCTTCCGCAGGTGCTGATGAAGCTTCATCTTCTGTTGAGAAACTAAAGGGTCTGGTGTCGGAACTGGAAGGAAGCCTGGTCGCAGGGCCGTCTTCTTCCTCGGCCGAGGCAGAAGACCTCAAGGAGCAGCTTAAAGAAGCTTTGGAAACATTGCAGGAAAAGGACCGCGATATCCAGTCTTTGCGCAGACAGCTTGAGGCGGATAAGAGCATGGCGGATCTGAAGGCTGGTCCCGCCGGTAAAAAAGCCGAGAGCTCACGGATCAAAGGTTATCAGGAAAATATTAACGATCTTAAAGAGCGCCTTTCCGTTGCGGTCGCGCAGCGTGAACAGGCCGAGCAAGAACTGCAAGAGGCCACCAAGAAATTGTCGGCCATGATGGAAGATGCGCGCCAATCCAAAGTCCAGAGCGGGGATACGGCGTCAGCAAAGAAGCTGGAATATTTTACGCAAAGCATCGCTGATCTTAAAGGTCAGCTGGAAAAGCAATCTAGTGATTTCGACATACAGATAAAGAGTTTGAAGGGGCAGCTTGCTCGTAAGGATAAGGAGATCGTCGATCTAAAGAGCCGCCTCCAACTCAAGGAAAAGGAAGTTGAACAATTTTACAGCACGTTGGAACAGGCCACCGAGAAGCTCAATGCGAAGTCCGTTAGCCGCGATCAAAAACCGACCCCGACAGTTTTAGCCGGACAGGAACAGCAACAGGACGCTAAAGACATAGATGAGCAAGAATGGGATCCAAAGGATAATGATGTTTATTCCTTGCAGCAGCGTTTGAACACATTAAGCAAGGAACTTCGCTTTACCCAGGACGAACTCGCCCAACGCACCAAAGAAAAAGGCCAGCTGCAAAACCAGCTCAAAGAAAAGGAAGCCGATTCCGCAAAGCCTTTGTCTGAGAAAGATATCGCGGAGCTCGAAAACCAATTGGCCGCTTTCCGCCAGCAGTCCGATCTGACCAAAACCACAATCCGGCTTCAGCAGGAATCGCTTGAGAAGTCGCAAAAAGAAGTCGACCGCAAAGAACGGTCTTTGAAGTCCATTCTCGACCAGTCCGGGAAGTTACGTAAGCAGATCGATGATTTCAAGTCTACGGTCAAAGAAAAAGATGAACAGATCGCTCTGCAGCAAAAGGCGCTGGATCATGAGATCAAAAAGAACGATACGCTGACCAAAAAATTACGCGAGATCCAGAAAACCGCGATTTACGACCAAGAGCGCGACTCAGGCAAAGCCCGATCGATGACTGAATTAAAGGGAAATCTCGAGACCTATGAAATACGCGAGCGCGATTATAAACGTCAGATCGATGATATCCAGGATCAACTCAAGGCGTCCTATGTCATGATCGAGGACGGTGAAAAGCGTGTAGCGGTCCTCAAGAAGCGGTTGGCCATACGCGAAGAACGCATTGCCGAGCTTCAAAAGGAGCTTGATGGGATCAAAGAAGGTTTTAATTCATCTGCAGAAGATCGACCCATCGATCAGAACAGGTAATAGGCGCCTCCCGGTAGGGAGGCGTAACAGCAAGGCCGGTTATTTTTATAACCGGTCTTTTGTTTAGGCGGCAGGGTAATATTCGGCCGCTGGAAATTCAGGCATTTGGACAACAATTCAGGGGTTAAGACTTAGTAATTTACGGGGATTGTGTTATAGTTAAGTTGTATCTGAGGTGATCTTATGCTCCAATCCCGCAAAGGCCAGCACACTATTGAATATCTTCTTTTCTTTACGGCCGTCGTCGCTGCCCTTATTTTCTTTGTCGCGCAGACCAACTCGCCTTATCAGACCCGTTTAAATCAGACATATGATTTGGGGACCAACGCGTTGGTTGATACCGCCAATACTTTTTATAATTCATTCTAGAGGAGCCTATCGATTCTCGAGCCATCAATTGGGACATATTTTATTGGATGCTAACCTGCCCGCTTCGTACTTTTGAGAGGTGGGTTTGCTTTATAAAGTAGATTTTTGGTTCATGGCAGGGTGTTTTTCTTGAAGGTCTGATCCGCGGTATAGGTAAATTGAGGGTTTTTATCCGAATAATGCTCCGGATAAAGCAGCTGAAGATAAACATGGCCCTGACGTGATGGGTCGTCTGTTTTCGTGATCCAGTCCCCGTAGACATGATCTTTGACAGAATCCGAAACGTTGAATGAGAAACCTTTCTCGGTCCCGTGCTGGCTGATGAGCTTTTTGGTTTCGGCTAACATGGTTCTTTGGGATTCCATGAGCTGGCTTCTGCGCAAGTTCACATCTATAGTGACGAGGAAATTGAGGGTTATAGCCGCCGTTAACAAAGGCCAGAGGGCGCGATGCAGGAGGCTGTTCTGACTCGGTAAATGAAATGGGAAAGCGGCATAGCCGGCGATCAACAACAGTAACCAGAACAGATAACCGGTATACGAGCTCTCGGCAAGTTTAAGATTTGGTTCGCCATAGGAAAGACGTCCTATGCTGATGGTCATGACCATCAGCAAAAGCATGGATATTGGCAATATAGCCCGTTTGATGCGGTCTCTGGCGAAGGCTTTCTTAAGATAACAAAAATACAGGGTTGCCAGGCCAATAGATATGCTTACAGATAACAGCCCGTTTATATCAAATGAGATGGGTCCTTTCCCGGCAAAAGTGTAATACGGCAGGATCATTGTTCTTTGATATGGAAATATTTTGATTTGTGTCGCGAAAGCCCCGGTGTATAGCCACCAGAAAGTGGCCGGGATGGCTTGGCTCAGACCGTTGATCCAATAGCTCACGTCGAATAGGTTAGCGGCCATCGCAAAATGTTTGGACCCGCGGGAAATGCTGTCGAAGTGATTGAAAACCGTGAAGAGAACTGCGGCAAGGGATGCAACCAGGCCTTGTGCAATATTCCTCAGGCGGGTTGATGGGTTTCCTCTGATTGTGCGTGTTGCGATATAGAATGCAAACAGCAGACTGTAAACAACGCACATTTCGTAGGTCAGGGAAGCGATGGACATGATCAAAGTGACAAACAGCACCGTCGGCCATGGTATGCGTTGATTGGTATCAAGGGGCCATATCTTGTTGAGGACAACAAGCAGGCAAATGATGGCCGCCAAATAGCTGTTGATGTGATGCCAGCTCACCATATCGTTGTTCGCCGGGATAAGCGAGAAAAGCGCGGTCAGATAGAATGCTCCGCGGCCCGAAT
>CAZLRE010000041.1:0-10481 GCA_964561885.1 uncultured Planctomycetales bacterium
GCAAGTTCACACGATTTTTGCCTTCCGCACTCGTCACAGTGAGTTGAAACGTCCGGCTCATGTTGCGCGACCACCAATTGTTGCTCATGGGCAGATGAAAGCTCAAGTCATAATCGCCGCTGCGCGGCACGTTCGCTTCCCAGCGCGCGGGATAATCGCCGCTGCCGCAGATCGCAACTTGAGTGGGCGTACAATCTTCGGGTCTTAATGGCGTCACGCCGTCCGGCTCAAACTGAGGCTGACAACATGGATTACAATACGGACTCGGCGTCGTTGACCCGACCGTACATAGCGGATCAAATATGCCAAAATTATCCGGGGTCGCGCTGCCGGTGGGGTTGTCATAAAGAAATTCGCTGAGTCCGGCCACAAATGTTTGTATCCCGGGGAATGTGGTGGGCACGAAGCCTTGCAGCCGCTTGGTGTAATAAAATGCGAAGCGGCTTATCTTGTCTTTACGCTCGACTATATTGCCGGCGTCGGTGTCGTTGACCCAAAGTCCGTCGGCATCCATATCAAAGTGATCCGATATGCGGCTCGCATCGCTAACAACCTGCTGAGTGCCCCCCATAATAGCGCCCTCGATGATCTGGCCATCTAAAGGCATTTCAGACATCATTTTATTCCACATCCGAGTTAACCCAGGCTCAACGACTGTTAAATGAAGAACGATGGCCAATCCGGCCAAGACAGCCCCAGCCACTGCAAGCCAAAACGCATAACCAGCTGCGGGACAAAAATAGGCGATAATAACAGCAATAATAAACGTCACGATAAGCACAAATAAATTGGTGCGTTTGCAATATTCAACACGCCCGCCCAATTGTACCTGCAATTGCTGCTCACCGTGACTTGCGATCATAGAAGCCATATTAGCCGCCGACATATTGGAGGCAATGGTGGTCATGGTCTTGTATTGTGCGACCCTGCCCCAATTAAGAGAAACTGAATACATGATAAGGGCGATGGCGATGACCAGGATCAAAACGATGGAAACTTGTCCCCGGCCGGAAAGGCGTGGTCTTAACAGATGATTACAACCTCGAAGAATATTTTGAATTTTCTGGAACATAGGGTTATTTTAGATCGAACCCGCGAAACGCCGCGTCGATCTTTCTGGGTCTGTAAAAATCTGGGTTTAATTGCTGTTCTGGTCGCAACGCGTTATTAGTTAACAAATTTTCGTGGGTAAATCGGCGGTTGGCCAAATCCAGACCGACCCATCGGAACACCATGTAAAGCGCCAAGGTCATGATCAGAGTCAAGGTCATGGCAAAGGTAAACTCAATGGTCGCCTGACCATGTTTCGGGCGCTTGATCCTAAGGCTGCGCGTCCCGCTTAAATCATGGCGATATTGTTTTACGTTTAAAAGCTTTGTTTTCATCATTGCGTTTGTGTTACCCATTTACGGCCGCTCTTGTCTTCTATGCGGCTGCGGATAAATAACAGGTTCGTTCCGATATCGTAGCATGTCGCACCGGCGGTCACGTTTGTAAAACAATTACCGCCTAACGTGCCGCCCACGCAATACTGGACCGGATTCGGAAGCCCTCCGGGTTCATTGCCTATAGTCGGCCAGCGGATGCCTGAACGGGTTCCGCAATAACGACCACTGTTATTGTCGAATTTGTATACTCGCGAAATAACATCGATCGTATCTTTTTTGTTGATACTGCGGACATATTCCTCACCCGGCGCGTAATTGGGAACATAGGCCCTTCCTTCGTTAATTTCCAAATATGTTCCGTCTTTCGTTTGTGTATAAACAGAACTTGATCTGCGTAAACCTCGATCAAAAGGAGACATGCCTGCTGCAATCAGGTCAGTGTCATCGAAGCTACCGTCCACATCGCCTTTTTGGTAATCTAGCACATAAAGTTGTTGTACAACATTTCTTGGGGCGATCTCCTGCCCGATAACAGCTCCGGTCTCAGGATCAATCACGTCAACCCAGGTGACTGCGGATGCCGCCTCCAAAGCCGCCATGTCCACCGCCGGGCTGACCAAAGGTTCATTGCCCAATTGTACCGTATAGCTCGCTCCTGTTCTGTTCCAAAGAGAATTCGGATTGGCCGCATAAAGCGTCTCTTCTTTGCGGTCGCCGTCAATATCCCATTGAGGGAAACGACCTTCATCTTCATTAATCTCCAGTTGATCCACTAAGCCGCGTTTGACCTTCCATTGCCAGGACATCAGCGGCCGGTCTGCCGCGGCAATATCATCCGTGTAATCATCGTTACGGTTAAGATCAAATCTCTGATTCATGTCTATGGTCGTGTCAGCACAAGCGACCGGACAAAATTCGCTGTGGTTGGATGGAAGAAGCGCATAAAAAACCGGGCATCCCCCTGTGGCACAGCCGTCGTTCCAATTTCCATCTCTTGGAATATATTTAACTATGTTATGCGTTAAGTCCCAAACCCGAACCTGATTGACATTGCCCGGATCTATCCTGATGTCATAAATAACGAATTTGGCGCCGCTTAACGTAAAATGAACACCATTAACAAAAAGGTCTGTAACTGGGATGTTGTGATGTTCCAGCCAATCGGTCGGCATAAAAAGAGTGTTTGAGAAATTACCGGAACCCGATTGAATTAACGGCAACCGTTCTAGGGACCCCGTTTTGCTGGCATCAGGAGAAAGGCGGTCTTCAATAAAAATAACACTCGCAGAGTCTCTGGATTTATTGACATTGCGGACACCCATCAAAGACTGCGACATGGCATAGCGCATCGCCTTCAGGCTTTGATTTTGATTCATACCCTGTTCAACAGAATTGCGCAAGATGCTTCCAATGACAAAAATCAGTATCGCCCCAAAAATGGTCAGCTCTGTGACAGCCTGGGCTTTTTTGTTTCGCTCGATCATTACGAAAATTCCTTGATCCTGTTATGGATTTGCTCCCACCGCCGTGGTACCGTCTACCGATGTGACTGATAGGGCATTATCAATGCGGCGTGTCCAGTATCCGCCAACATCCGGAATGACCTGTACTTGTGTATTAGAATTAGATAAAACTCTGGTCACAACGTTAGAATTCGTCAGGCGCGGATCATATTGTTCTCCGAAATCATCCAACGAGGCTTTCCATCGGCCCTGCAATCCTCGTTTAACATAAAACTGCATGGCAATAAAAACCCCAATAACAATGACAAGCAGAACAGTGAACTCAACAACCGATTGTCCGTTTTTTCTTAAAATCATTATAGCTCCTCGGTAAATCCCAAATTCACAAGGGCATTTGCAAAAGAGTTTGATTGATCGGTGCGGATATAATTAATTATTCCTATCCGGTCCACTACTTGCCGTTCATTGTCATCGGCGGTGGCTGAATTTTGGCTTTCCAAATAACCCGTCTTGTTACTGAAGCTTTGGTCAGCGTTAACCTGGGCTCCAATCTGAGCAAAGCCCGATCTGATCAAGCTCTGGGTTCCCCGCTTGACGACATTTGTCATAGCGATCAGGGCGACCACCACAATCCCTACTACTAGAACATATTCCAAAACGCCCTGCCCGTGAAGTCTTTTCTTGCTTTTTAAATTCAATGTCATCCTTTAATAACGTCTTTTGGCGGCGCCTGTTCACTATTCGTGACTGTCTGAGTATCAGAATTAACTGTTTTGCGAAAAATCCCTGTCGCTCCTCCGCCCAAAAGCTGCATTTCTTCATTTCTGTTCCTGTCAACGACCGTCGAAACATTAGCATAATACGGTTCATATTCATATGAAGCGTTAACCCCCGTGAGGGTTTGAACGCTGTCGATCATATATATTTTTGTATCCCTTATCCTCGCCTGTAAAGCCCTTTGGACATATGTTGTCATGGCGATAAGGCTGCCGATCGCCAAGAAAAAAAGAACCGCGTATTGGGACATGGTCGCTTGGCCGTGGTTTTTTTTCAATAATCTAAGCATTGCGGACACCTATAAAAGGACAAGGCTTGCCCGAACATCTCCGGGCAAGCCTTGTCGTCGTCGCATGTTCGAGTTTTACACTCGCCATCGATTAATTACCGTAGAACTCCGACTGAACGTTAATAATGTTACTAGACGAGTTCACACGAGTAATTTCCTGGTTGAGCAACACAGTTGACTGAACACCAACAGCGTTAATACCGAACTGCTGGGCTTCTCTAACGCCCGTGTTCGTTGTCTGACGATAGTTGGTGTTGCCCGGCGAAAACTGATCGCCGATGTCATCTGTTGCGCTCTTTAAACGACCTTGCAAACCGCGTTTGATGTATTGGTTCATCGCCAGCAAAGCGGCAATGATAATAACGATCAAAACGGCGTACTCGAGAGTACTTTGCCCTTTTTTCTTATTAAAGTTTTTAAACATTTTGATTATTCCTCCATTTATAATTTTCGCAAATTCGTTTAAATTAAACGAATTAGATACCTGTCGTAGTGCCTGCAGCGTTATACGTTGACAACTGGAAACCGCCAGTGTCACGGCCGCGGAAGCTACCCATCCCTTTTTGTGAAGCAACGTTGTTCAAAACGACAACTTCGTTGCTGTTACGATCCACAGCATAGTTGGATGACAAATAATACGGTTCGTATTGGTTTGTCGTACCAAGTGCTGAGGTCTGGTTGGTCAAATAAAGGCTGGCGTCGCGAACTCTCGCCTGAAGGGCGCGTTGCGCATAAGTTTGCATGGCAATAACACCAGCTACGACTAAAGCAATCAACAGCGCGTATTCCGCGGTTTGTTGTGCTTTTTTATTTTTTAACAATGTTTTAAACATGTAATTTTCCTCCTAGATTGGTTCTCAATTATATATACACTCTTTTCAGCCCAAATTACGGAGCTGGTGCAAACGCGCCGTTAAGACGACCAGCCATGTTAACCATGGAGTCTGTCGCGTTGCCAAGAGTATCGTTCATTCTTGTTCTAAACGGTGAACCAGGATTTACAACGAAGAAGATGATCACAACGACAACCGCGGTGACCAAAATGATATACTCAACTGTACTTTGACCTTTTTTCTTCTTTATTAACATTCTCATGTCCTCCTTGAGAAAAACTTGCATTTTTGGTTATGAAAATTACTCTCTGACGAATTCCTCTGTGATTACCTTCTGGGTAGCTTGAACAGATCGAAACACATAGGTGCTCATGGCAAAAATTCCTGCCGAGATAATAGAAACGACGATGGCATATTCAATGATGTTCTGTGCATTGTTGTTGAGACGTTTGAGCCACATCGTTCCCCACCTTTGTGCTTGGAAGGCAATCGTCTGCTTTTCCCCCGCAACCCTACGGGAGCTGGAACTCCACTCAAGCAGATGATCTATTATGTTGACTTGCATCAACACCGACAGAATCGCTTCTGACGGATAAACCCCTTGCGGGGTGGTGTATGCCTATTTCCAAATAACACAATGTGGTAAAGTATAACACACGAAAAAAGTTTATGTCAATACTATATATTAAATAATTTATAATATTTGTGAAATTTTTTTACCGTCGTAAGTTGTTTTTCTATATACCTTTAGGACATCCGCGAATTCGTTGTCGGTTTGGCCGGGCAATCCTGCTGTGGATTTAATTTGAACTTTTAAGTTACGCTGACCTAAGATTATGTAACCCGATTCTTTGCATATACTTGTGTAGAAATTATCCTCTTTGTCTGTCTGGGAAAATATTATATTCATATTTTCTTCTATGATCCTGTTCAAATTATCGATCGCTTGCCCAATAGCGCATTCAGCATCGTCACCAGCAAAGAAGCTCTCCGGGCTGGCCGGCTTGCGATCAAAAACCTCGCCCTCAGACCGTTTCTGCCGGGAACCCGCAGCCATAGCTTCAATCTCCCTTGCCGAAAACGCCGATTGGGGAATGTTCGTCAAAAACACCTCGAGAAAACCTAGATCTTGTCGATTAAAGACCACCATGCGTACAGAAAGCTTCATTTCGTGCCCATTATCGGCCTCAAAAAGATCGACCATCTTGTCGGAGAACATATACTGTGCGCCCGGCAATCCCAGCTTTTGTTCGGGAATAAAACCCGGCGGAATTCCGAATAAAGATCCAAAGTCGCCCTCTGGTATTGCTGCGGAAACAATGAAATTGCGCGGCCTGTCGGGAATGTGATCGAATTCCGTTAACTGGTCACCCTGCGTTCCCATCAAGATGATTTTCTTAACCTGATTTTCATGATTCAAAGCAAAACAGCTATAGAGCCTCGCCAATATCTCCTTGAGTCGTTTTTGTGTTGGACAGCGCAGCGCTAAGGTGTTTTTTCCGTCGATAAACCGGACCGTTTCCTCAACAGCCCTCTCGATCGGACAAAAAGGAAAACTTTTGATTTCTCGTGAATCAACGGACTGGTATCTCCCGTCCAATAAGATATGCTGATTATTCGATAAAATAAATTTCACTGAACCCACCATCGAACAAAAATATCCCAGCTCGAGCAAATAATCAAACTTCGGGATTTTAGTTGTTGTTAAAAATTTTATAACGGCCTCAACATCATCTTTTTCCGGCAATTGAGCCCAGCCGCTGAGCTTCCAAAGCCAAATATTTTGGGGATCCAAAGCCTGCGATGGATCGCTCAATACGTCTGGGGTAAGGCAGGCCAAAACATCCACAATTCGTATTTCGTATTCGCCCAAAGAAGTGTGGCGCTTAAAGAATTCTTCCAATACCGGCTTTGAGAAAAATTCCCACAATGCCATTCGCAGAAAAAAAGGCCTCATCTCCTTTATTTCAAATGTTTCCTCGCGGGTGTCTATCCGGGCTTCTACGACATCGCTTTGTAAGGTAACTTTCTCTTCTGTTTGGGAGGATTCTGAGGATTCGAATTCCTGGGGCAAGTTCTCTTGAACATCTGCAAACTCTTCATGTTTATGCTCTTGTGGCACGCTTGGGGTGGGTGATCCGACAGGCTTTGAAATCTGGCCCTGGGCAGGCTCGGTAGGCTGGGACTGAACAGGCGCGATTGGACTGCTTTGAGCCTCGCTTTGTTTTACTTGCTCGTCTTTATTCGGCACGGAAAACTCATCGCCGAACAGCTGTACTTTCTTTTCTTTCGGAATGGTAAATTTTTTAGTCCGGCTTAGTTCGGCAGGAGTGCGTCCGACAGGACTGCTGAGATGGGCTTCTTTAATGACCGCATTAATGGAAGACTTCGAAACGTTAAGCCCGAAAGCCGATTGGATGGCAATAACCAGCTTACGGCAGCTGATCTGTGGATTATCACGCTTCTGCCGTAAAATGAATTCAACAACCTCGTCTTTAAGCTTGTAGGTGACGCCCATGTTTTGTGTTGGGGAACGAATAGAAAGTCCACTCTGGACAATTCTTTGCCAGTATAACAATCGCCCCGTGTCGGGTCAACTAGTCCTTGGAGAAGTTGTGTTGTTTCTTTTTGAAATAAATCCGTTGGGGGGGTGTTAATTGTTCGGAAATTGGATGATGTCGCCCAAAGAAGTCCGGCTCTGGCTAATGGCTCCCGCAGGTAGTTCGATGGCGCGGTGGGATTGCAAGAAAATGGGACTCATCGAAAATGGCTGGATATTTTCGACTAGCCCAACAACAATATCGCTGCGATCAATAAAAATGACATCGATCGGAAATTTCATGAAAAACATGTGGATTTGCTGACAATTCGTGATGATCAACGCCTCGCCGGGAAATATCTCTTTGCGGTCCAATAGGCCAACCAGCCGGGAGACAAATTTATCCGCCACACGGACTTTATCAGCAAGCAGTGAATTTTGAGTATGGTTCAAGACCCTCATATTTTTAACCTGCGGGTTCAAATATTTCTTTACTTAGCTTCATACCACGCACAACCAAATCCTCGTAAACCTTTGGAACATAGCCTGTTGGGGTATATTCACCCATGACCATGCCGTCGGCGTTGATTCCCTTGTGCTTAAAAATAAAGATGTCTTTCATTTCCGGAAGCCCATCATTAAGCTTTCCGGTGATCTCGGCAATACCCGTGATCTTGCGCGAACCATCTGAAAATCTCGAAACATGAACAATGATGTTGATGGCTGATGCGACCATTTCATAAATGGCGCGCAAGGGAAGCTCGATCCCGCTTAACAACACCATCGAGCTCATGCGCGCAAGAACGTCGCGCGTGGAGTTGGCGTGAAGCGTGGTCAATGATCCGTCGTGACCGGTATTCATGGCCTGCAACATGTCCAGAACTTCGGCGCCGCGGCACTCGCCGATGATGATCCTGTCCGGCCTCATACGAAGTGTGTTGGTAAAAAGATCGCGGATCGTGATGCGCCCTTTTCCTTCGATGTTCGGGGGCCTTGATTCCAGGCGCGCCCAATGGCTTTTCACCAGCCTTAATTCAGCAGCATCCTCGAGAGTAATGATGCGTTCATTATCCGGGATGAATTGCGAGATGATGTTCAAAAGGGTGGTTTTTCCTGCGCCGGTACCGCCGGAGACGATCATATTCTTGCGGCCGATGACGCACGCGTTTAGAAAATCTGCCATGGATTGATTAAGTGTTCCGAAGCGCCCCAGCAGATCATCAACGGTATAGCGCTCTTGCGCAAATTTTCTGATGGTGATCATAGGGCCGCCCAATGACAGCGGCGGAATAATTGCGTTAATACGAGACCCGTCGGCAAGGCGGGCGTCGACCATGGGCGTTGACTCGTCAATACGCCTGCCCAAAGGAGCAATGATCCTGTCGATCGTCGCGCGAACCTGGTCATTAGAAATAAATTTCTTGTTGGTCAAGATCAGCTTGCCGTTTTTCTCAACAAAGATCTCGTCTTTATTATTAACCATGATGTCGGCAATATCCGGGTCAGCCAAGAACTCTTCCAGAGGGCCAAGCCCTAAGGCCTCGTTAACGATCTCGCGTACAAGCCGGGACCTCTCTTCGTGGGAGGAGATCATGACGCCGGCCATTTCCGTTATAAGCTCAACAACGATATTTTCCGCTGTCTTTTTGATCTTCTGGGCCTGCGAAGGGTCGGCCAAAGCTTCGGGTGTGATCTTGCGAATATCCATCCTGTCGACGAGTTTTTGGTGGATATTCTTTTTCAGCTTAATGACCTCGTCCTCTTCGGCCTTAAAGCTGGAGGTCGCCGGCCCTTGGGCCTGAACACCAAACTTATTCCAGAACGAATCCTGTTTCTTGGCCCCCTCGGTGGAGGTGCGGACCCTGACCACTTCCGTTGACTGGACGTAAAGTTCTTCCTTGCGTAAATTATCCGCCATTTCCATGAACGATTCGGAAACTTTGGTTTTGGGACTGTCGATAACACAGGGAATGCCGCGGTTTAACGCCATGCCGACCGTTTTGCCGTCGGAAGGAACCAGGGAAAAAATATCGAGCGTTAATGCTTCCTTGACCTCTTGCCAAGCAACACCGCCGCGGCTTTCGGCGCGGTTCAAAACCAGCTTGATCATTTTCAGGGGATAATGCAGGCTCTGCAAAAGTTCAATGCAATACTTCATCTGATAAACGGCGAGGATGTCGGGCGTTGCCACAACAAGGATCAGATTTGAATAATCCAAAACCGTGATCATCGTTTCGCTGAAGGAATTACCGGCATCAATGATCACAAAATCATATGCCGTCGCGACGCGTTTAAAAAAAGGCTTAATATTGTCTGGCGTGATGTGTCCCACCTGGCGCATATGGGAAACTGCCGGGAGAAAATCCAGGCCGCTGGAATGAGAGATCACAAATTTCTTAATGCTGTTGGGGTCTGCTTCAGATTCGCTTTGGGCTAGAAGATCGACGAGGGAATTCTTGGGGGACAGATTTAACATGCGGGCCATGTCCTGACCCGCCTGAAAATCCATGTCTACAATCAAAACCCGCTGACCTTTAAGAGCAAGGGCAGCGGCCATATTCACAGCAATAAAGGTCTTTCCAACACCGCCTTTATTGCTAAATACAGTGATCGTTTTGGCCATAAAAATAATCTGATGAAATCGTTAAATTAACTGTCTTTGGTGCCCGTCTTCTGGCTGTAAACAATGGGCACGACAACCACCACATCTTCGCCGGTCATGTCAGACGAGAATGGCGGATAGGGAGCCAGTATTTTGGCTGTATTAACCGCGTCTTCATCGAAAATCGAATGTCCGGAGGATTCCTTGATCGAAACATTGGCCAGCGTGCCGTCTTTCAAGATATGCAGACCTAGTTTAACCGTTCCTTCCCAACCATTTTCCTTGGCTTCATAAGGATAGTTGATCGCGGAAGAAATCTTGACCTGCAGCTCTTGGGCATAACCAGCAGAAATAACATGATTACCTTCTGCCGGCATCATATTAACAGGCGGTTCTTTTTTCTCAACCGTTGCTGTTTGGGCCGTTGTTTCAATTTTTTCATCAGACATCATATCTTTTAATATGGTGGGTGTCAATGAAATGACTAACTCTGTGTCCTGGTTGGGGGTTGGCGTGCTATTGCTGCGGAACAATAGCCCGACGATGGGGATCTTGCTGACAAATGGCAAACGCTTGACCTCGGTGCTCTT
>CAZLRE010000042.1:0-6613 GCA_964561885.1 uncultured Planctomycetales bacterium
TGATCAGCGTGAGCCCCAAGGCGCTGGCCTTGATCGCCAAATCGACAAGCCCGCGATATTATTTTGATCTGCGTGAGGCCAAAAAGGCGGCCGAAAAAGTGGACACGCCTTTTACGCCGGCGATCGGAATTATCATCGCGCTTAATGAAGCGATCCGTTTGATCAAGAAAGAAGGTCTGCAGAATCTTTTCGCTCGCTACGCGCTTATGGCCAAGGCCACGCGCGAGGCATCCAAGGCGCTGGGTTTAAAGGTCTTTACAGACCCTTCGTGCTTGTCGAATGTCCTGACCGCGATCTCACTGCCTTCCAATATCGACGGTGAGAAGCTCATGAAGGTCATGCGCGATGAATACGGCATCACAGTTGCCGGAGGGCAGGACAAGCTTAAGGGCAAGACCATCCGCATCGCTCATATGGGCATGATCGATGAGTTCGACATTGTTTCCGGTTTTGCCTGTCTGGAAAAAGTTCTTAAGAAGATGGGGCACACCTTTGAGATGGGTGCCGGTGTTGCTGCTGCTCAAAAAACGTTGAATTCGTAACAAAACGCAGGGGCGGGTTTCAAACCCGCCCGTACATTTCTTGAAAGGTTTAAGTATGAAAATCCTGATCAGCGATAAATTGGCCGACGAGGGCATTGCCATTCTCAAGGCGGTCAAAGAGTTTGAAGTGACGTGCCAATATGGTTTGAAACCCGAGGAGCTCAAAAAGATCATCGGCGATTATCACGCGCTTATTATCCGCAGCGGCACAACGGTGACCGCAGATATCCTTGAGGCCTGCAAGAATTTGAAGGTCATCGGACGCGCCGGAGTCGGTTTGGATAACGTGGACCTTAAGGCCGCGACCAAACGCGGCATTGTGGCCATGAACACCCCTGCCGGCAACACAACCTCGACGGCGGAACATACCATGAGCATGATCCTTGCGCTTTCGCGCAATATTCCGCAAGCCTATATGTCCATGAAATCCGGCAAGTGGGACCGCAACAAGTTCAACGGTGTTGAACTTCACGGTAAAATCCTCGGAGTCATCGGGCTCGGCCGTATCGGTTCGACGGTCGCGCGCATGGCCCAAGGGTTCGGCATGACCATCAAGGCGTATGACCCGTATCTTTCCCGTGAGCTCGCCGCTCAAAAAGGGATCGACTTAGTTGAGTTGGACGATATTTATAAAACAGCGGATTATATCACCATCCATATTCCCATGAGCGATGAGACCAAGGGGATGATCTCAGATAAGCAGTTCGCATTGCTCAAGAAAAGCGTGCGTCTCGTCAATTGCGCCCGCGGCGGCATCATTGATGAAAAGGCCCTGGCCAAAGCTCTTGATGAAAAACGCATCGCCGGCTGCGCGCTCGACGTGTTTGAAGAAGAACCGCTGCCTGCGGATTCGCCGCTTTTAAAATTCGACAATGTCGTTGTGACGCCTCATCTGGGGGCATCCACATCGGAAGCCCAGGTCAATGTCGCCATCGAGATCGCCCATGCGGTCAAAGACGCCTTGTTAGGCAAGGGCATCCGTAATGCGGCTAATTTTCCGTCGCTATCGGAAGAGGCGTTTAAGGCCATTGAACCTTATATGGATTTAGGCGAGCGCATGGGCAAATGTTTATCCCAGCTCGTTCAAGGGCGCCTGCAGCAGTTGACTATTACCTACAGCGGATCGGTAACAGCGCAGAAAGTGGCTCCGGTCACGATGGCGCTGGCCAAAGGTCTTCTGGCGCCTGTGTTCGGGGATTCGGTCAATTCCATCAACGCTTTGGATATGGCCAAGGAGCGCGGGATCAATATTCAGGAGGTTGTCTCCAACAAGGAAGTTGAATATGTTAATCGTATCAGCGCCGAGATCAAGACCGACAAAGAGACATTCACGATGTGGGGAACCCTTTCGAGCAATAACCAGCCGCGCATCGTCAAGATCAACAGCGTTTATGTGGAGGCGATCCCAGACGGACATATGCTGTTTATCAATAATAACGATAAGCCCGGCATTGTCGGCGCTGTCGGAACGATATTGGCCCAGGAAAACATCAACATCGCCGGTATCACATTCGGCCGCGAAAAGCAGGGCGGATTGGCGGTCAGTATCGTCAATGTCGACAGTCAGATCCCGGAGTCGGTCATCGAGAAGCTTCGTCAGACCAAAAATATCCTTTTGGTCAAAACCGTCAAGATCTAAGGACCGTTCATGCCTTTGGTCAACGTCATCGTCTATGGTTTCGCAGATGCGTTAAATCCGTGCAATCTGGCGACGCTGGTCATTTTTACGGCACTCCTGGGTTGGCTGCGCAGAGGCAAGGTCTCGCCGGTATTCAACGGCTGGGCGTTTGTGGTCTTGTCGTTTATTGCTTCGCTTATCTATGCGGCAGGCGGGCTTATGAATATCCTTTATTCCTTCCCGTTCTTTATGGCCATGCGCGTTTTTTATATCGTCGTTGGTGTTGTTTTTGTTTGGGCGGGTGTTGTCCATTTGATGGATTGGGTCAAGTTATATAAAGGGAACGCAGCAGTATTTACATTGCCGTTCCTGGAAGACGGTCAGGGAAAACCATTTTCTGGTATTCTGGCCAGGTTTATCGTGATCGCGGCGGCGTTCGTGTTGAACGCCTTTTCGACCGTCTGGCCCGCGAATAAATACATTACGTTCTATGCGAATTATCTGCACATGCCCGGGGAATTCAAGAAAACGCTGATCATGCTGATCGTTTATAGTGTGATGCTGGCTGTACCGATGGCCATTGCTCCTTTGTGGATGTCGTGGACTTCCCAAAAAGGATGGGTTTGCCGAAATATGTCAAAAGCTAAAATTACGGTTTCCGCGGTTCTAATAGGGTTGGGCGTAAGTCTCATTTATGTTTTTATCAGAGCAGTTTTTATGGAATCATAAATTTTTATTTAATCGTTAATAGATGGTGAGGCATAACAATGAATATTGTGGTTTTTGGCGCCCAGTGGGGCGATGAGGGTAAGGGCAAGCTGATCGATATTTTGTCCAAGGACGTTGATATCACCGCTCGGTATCAGGGCGGGAACAATGCCGGGCACACGGTCATCGTTGGCGACGAGGAGTATGTCTTTCATCTGATCCCGTCCGCTATTCTTCATCGGCACAAGGTCTGTGTGATCGGCAACGGCGTCGTGATCGATCCGCCGTCATTGCTCAAGGAACTCAATGAGTTAAAAAAACGTGGTCTTCGTGTCTCGCCGGCGCAGCTGAAGATCGCCATCAACGCGCATGTGGTCATGCCGTACCATCGCGTGCTCGACGGTTTGCGTGAGGGCAAGCGCAAACACAAGATCGGCACGACGGGAAGAGGCATCGGCCCGTGTTATGCGGACAAAGTGACGCGCTGCGGTATCCGCATGGCTGATCTTTTGAACCCGAAAGTGTTCAAGGCCAAACTTGAGGATAATCTTTCCGAGAAAAACGAGATATTCCGCAAGGCTTTTGGATATAAGGAATATCAGTTCGATGCCATTTACCGCGAATATCTCGATTATGGCAAAAAGCTCAAACCGTTCGTGTGCGATACGGCGCTTTATCTCAATGCCGAGATCGCGAAGAAGAAATCCATCCTTTTTGAAGGTGCCCAGGGTTCGTTTTTGGATATTGATTTCGGGACCTATCCGTTCGTGACCTCATCGAATTCCTGCGTATCCGGAGTTTGTTCCGGGAGCGGTGTTCCTCCGACAAAGATCGACAAGGTGATCGCGACCGTCAAGGCCTATACGACTCGTGTCGGCGAAGGCCCGTTCCCGACGGAGTTCTCCGCGGAAATGGACAATGAGATCCGCACCAAGGGCAAGGAATTCGGCGCCACCACCGGTCGCCCGCGGCGTTGCGGTTGGTTTGACGCGGTCCTTGTGCGTTACGCGCTCATCATTAACGGCGCTGATGAATTGGCGATCATGAAGCTTGACGTGCTTGATGATCTTAAGGAGTTGAAGATATGTACCGGGTATCGTTTTAAAGGAAAACTGCTTAAAGATTTCCCGCATGATTATGAAGCGGTGAGCACCGCCAAACCTGTCTATGAAACGCTTCCCGGCTGGCAGGCCTCAACCCGCGGCATCCGCGATTTTGCCAAATTGCCCGCGAACGCCAAACGGTATATTAACCGGCTTCAAGAGCTTTTAAAGGTGCGGATCAAGTATATTTCGATCGGCTCAAAAAGAGATGAAATCATTGTGAAATAAGAATTTACCGCAATTGTAATCGGGCCAAACATCTTGACTTTAAAAAAACGCTATGTTAATGTGTTGCGTCAAAGGAGGGGTTCATGAGACGAGGTTTTAAGAATTTTCTAGGAATATCTTTAATAGCTGTTTTCTTGTTCACAACCTCCGGATGTACATTTATTTTTCAAAAAGGCCGTCGAAATGACGCCTCAGATCAGATTTCCAAACTTCAGCAGGATATTGATGAGCTCCAAAGGGCTAAAAATGAGCTGGAAGATCGTTTAAAAAACGAGATTTCTGACAAGGAAGTGACCGTTGAAAGGCTCCAGAAGGGTTTGGTCATCACTTTTGTCTCCGAAGTCTTGTTTGACTCCGGCAAAGCAGAATTACGCAAAGAATCATTTGTTAAATTGGACAAGATCGTGACCGTATTGCAGGAAACGGTCCCGGATCTCAATATCGGTGTTGAAGGTCACACCGACAACGAACCTATTAAAAAGTCTGGTTGGAAATCCAATTGGGAGCTTTCCGCGCACCGCGCCTTGAGTGTGATCCATTATTTGGTTGAGCATCAGGTGAATCCGACGCGTTTAGCGGCCATAGGTTATGGTGAATTTCATCCTATCGAGTCCAATGACACCAAAGAAGGCCGGCAGAAGAACCGCCGTGTTGAGATCGTGATCCTTCCGAAGGTCGAAAAGGAAAAAGGCAACGAATCCTCGAATTGATGGGATCATCCGTCTACGACAGGGATAACACGTGAAGAATTTAGGATTGATTCTGGTTTTTATGCTGGCCGTTGGGGCTGTTGCCGGTGTAGTTGTTTATTATAGAAATCAGATTGCGGGCATTTCCAAGAGTTTGGAGACTGAGCGCTACAGCCGTCTGGTCGCTGAAGAAAAAGTCATCAACAGTGTTTCGAAGATCAAGCAGCTCCAGGACGAATTAGACAGCAACCAAAAGCAGATCGAAAAAGTCCAGGATCTGCTCAAGGAACAAAAGAACCTTAATAAGGATTTAGACAGTCAGTTCCAGAAGTTATCGAAAGCCAAGTCACAGCTGGAAGAAGAGATCCAGACCTTGATCAGTCAGCAGGCCGTGGCCGCCCAAGCGGCGGCAGCTGTTGAGGAAATTGTTGAACAAAATACGGCTGTGCAAAGCAATGTTGTGCAAGGTAATGAGGCAGTGGCCCCTGCGCAGTAATAGGGGCGTTTAAGCAGCGTTTGATGAAGATTGTGTCGGATCATGCGTGGGGGATTGCAAAGTCCCCCATTTTATTTGGCAGGGTTATGGCAGACGGAAAAATCCCGCAGCATGTGGCAATTATTTTAGACGGTAACGGCCGGTGGGCCAAAAGCCGCAGGCTTCCCCGCACTCAGGGACATTTAGAAGGTGTCAAGCGCGTGGACGAGGCCATCGATACGTGCATCAAGATGGGCATTAAGGTGTTGACGGTCTATGTGTTCTCCACCGAGAATTGGAACCGGCCTAAAAATGAAGTCAGTATGCTCATCCACACGCTGGTTGCGGCCTTGAACCGCAAGGTCAGAAAAATGCACGAAGCCGGTGTGCGTTTGCAGTTCATCGGCCGTCGTCAGGGCATTCCTGATCAGGTGACCAAAGGTTTTGAGAACGCCACCGAGCTGACCAAGAATAATACAAAGATCACGGTCAATGTGGCCTTTAATTACGGCGGGAGGACCGAGATCCTGGATGCCTTTGGGCAGATCCTGAACGATGTGCAGTCTGGAAAGATCCGAAAAGAGGATCTTGATGAGAAGCTGTTCGGTGATTATTTGTATACGCGTGGTTTGCCGGATCCGGATCTGCTCATAAGGACATCGGGTGAAAAAAGGATCAGTAATTTTCTTTTATGGCAATTATCCTATGCCGAATTCTATTTTACGGACAAGTATTGGCCAGAATTCAATGAGGCCGAATTCAGGAAAGCCATCGAGGATTTTCAGGGAAGAGAGCGTCGTTACGGCGGTTTGTTGAAGCAGTAATTCTCAGACCATAAACTATGAGTATCGCGCGATTGATCAGTTCGGGTTTAATGATCGCTTATGTTGCCTTGGCGGTGTTCAACGATTATTTATTTATCATCACTGTTTGCCTGTTGGCTGCTGGCGGTCTCTATGAGTTCTTTTATCTGATCCAGAAAAAAGACATCCCTATTTACAGCTACACGGGAATCTTTATCGGCACGTTGATCCCGTTATCGACCTTTACGCGTTTTGAGCTGACCAAGAATTGGGAGCTGCTTTTTATCGTCGTCGGGTTTTTGCTGATCATGCTATTGCAGTTCCGCAGGGCCGACACGAGAAATGCGATCGTCGGCCTTTCAACCACGCTGTTCGGTGTGTTGTATGTTTCGTGGTTCTTTAGTTTTCTGGTCAAGATCCGCTTGATGCTGCCCGGCATGGTGGAGC
>CAZLRE010000042.1:6623-9780 GCA_964561885.1 uncultured Planctomycetales bacterium
CTCTTGGCGTTCATCCTTTTGGTGACTAAGTCCGGCGATATCGGGGCTTTGCTGGTGGGCAGCCGATATGGCAGGCATGCGCTGTTACCAAAGGTCAGTCCCAACAAATCGATCGAGGGCGCGTTAGGAAGTTTTGTTTTTAGTGTTGTCACCGCTGTTCTGTGTAAATCATTGTTGCCTGATCTGCCTACGTTTACAACGTTCCATGTGGCATTGATGGGCGCGTTCTTCGGAGGATTGGGGCAGCTGGGCGATCTTTCGGAGTCCTTGATCAAGCGCGATTGCAATGTGAAGGATTCGGGAAAATTGTTGCCAGGAATGGGCGGAGTGCTGGATGTGATCGACAGTTTGCTGTTCTCAGCGCCGGCATTTTATCTGTATATGAGTTCGACGTTTGACAGCGTGCAGTTCATCTATCCATGATCAAGAAGAATATCGCCATTTTGGGATCGACGGGATCGATCGGCATCAACGCGCTTAAGGTCATTGAGAGATACAAAGACCGATTTAATGTGGTCGCGTTGACGGCTTATCAGAATTGCGATCTTTTATTGGAGCAGGCGCGAAAGTTTTCCCCTCGGTATGTGGCCGTGACCGATGAGGGGGTAAGCAGGGTCCGGAAAAGTTTAAAGATCCGTGATCTCAGGGTTTGCAGTGTTACGCGGGACATGGAGACGATCGCTTCTTTGCCGGAGGTGGACGTCGTGATTCTGGCCATGCGCGGCAGCGCGGCTTTATTGCCGTTTCTTTCCGCTGTCCGTGCCGGAAAGGTCGTTGCTCCGGCCAATAAAGAGGCTTTGGTCATTGCCGGCGATATTCTGATGTCCGAGGCGAGCAAGTTCGGGGCCACGATCATTCCGATCGACAGCGAACAAAGCGCGATCTTTCAATGCCTCAACGGCGAGGACCGGCAGAAATTAAAACGTATCCATCTGACGGCCTCCGGAGGCGCGTTACTCAGGGTGTCGTCATCGAAGTTCAACCGGTTGACGGTCAAAGAGATCCTTTCGCATCCGCGTTGGAAGATGGGGCCGAAGATCACGGTCGACTCCGCGACGCTCATGAACAAAGGCTTTGAGGTCATTGAGGCCCAGAAGCTGTTCGGGCTGAAGGCCGATGAGATCCGCGTGGTCATTCATCCGGAGGCGATCATTCATTCGATGGTCGAATTCACGGACGGTTCGGTGATGGCCCAGCTGGCGGTGACCGACATGCGGTTGCCCATCCAGTATGCCTTGACCTATCCTGAGCGTTTGCCGACGGGATTGCCGGAGTTGGATTTTGTTGCTCTTAAAAGTTTGAATTTTGAGAAGCCCGATGTAAAGAAATTCCCGTCTTTGGCGTTGGCTTTTCACGTGGCGAAAAAGGGCGGCACACTGCCATGCGTGCTTAATGCCGCGGATGAAGAAGTTGTCGATGCGTTCTTGAAAGGCAAGATCGCGTTTAGCAAGATCTACGACACGGTCGAGAAGGTTGTGCTCAAGCATCGGTCGATCAAAGATCCCGATCTAGATCAGATACTGGCTGTTGACCAGTGGGCCCGTATAGAGACAAGGAAATTACTTTAATGGATACGATCATTTTTCTGGCTGTTCTTTCCGTTTTGATCCTGGTGCATGAATGGGGGCATTTCATCACGGCCAAGAAGTTGGGTGTGAAGGTTGAGCAGTTTGCCCTTGGTATGGGGAAAAAATTGTGGTCGTTCGTCCGTAACGGCACGGAATTCTGTTTATGCGCCTTGCCGTTAGGCGGATATGTCAAGATGGCGGGGGATGAACGCGCCCAATGCAAAGGCGCCCCGGATGAATATTTCTCTAAGTCGGTGGGGCACCGCGCGCTCATTGTTGTCATGGGGCCGGTGGTGAATATCGTTTTTGCCTATCTGTGTTTTTGTGCGGTCTTTATGCTGGGGTATGTGGATATGGATCTGTCTTCCCAGAAGATCGCAGCCCAAGTCGGGGAATTAAACGAAGGTTTCCCGGCTCAGAAGGCCGGCTTGATGACTGGTGATAAGATCCTTAAGATCGATGACAAGGAAATTGCGCATTGGCCCGCGATGCAGGATTACATCGGTGAGTCGAAATCCAAAGAGCTGATTTTTACGATCGAACGAAACGGCAATCTATTGACGATCCCGATCGTACCCAAAGAACACCACCAAAAAGATATCTTTGGCAAAGAGCACACAACCAGGATCGTGGGCATCAAACCGCTTAGTATTCAATCTGCAGATGAGATGGTCGTGGTCCGCTACAGTTTTGGCGAGGCGTTGATCAGGGCGGGGCAGGAATTGTGGGACATCACCTTAAAAACGTATAAAGGATTGTATGAAATGGCCATCGGGATGCGTTCTCCGAAGGAGGCCATGGGGATTGTCGGCATCTTTTTTGTCATAAAATATGCCAGTTCGGTAGGTTTTGCGTTCTTACTTCATATTGTCGGCGTGATCTCTGCAAGCTTAGCGATCTTTAATTTGCTTCCGATCATTCCCCTGGACGGCGGGCATTTGCTGCTTTTGGGGATAGAGAAGTTGCGGGGCAAACCGTTGCCGGCCAAGGTCGAGGATTGGATCATGCGCATAGGTATTGGGTTTATCATTTTATTGGCATTGTTCATATTTTATGTGGATTTTGAACGCATCGGTCTAGTTGACAAATTGACAAATTTCTGGCACGGACTGGTTCCATAAGTTAAAATATCTGCGTCTTTTTTATTAAATATTCAGGGAGAATCGCACATGGAAAATGATGATATAAAGTCGAGAATCCACCATTACCTTATATCCAAGACCAACTTTTTGAAGGTCAAGGACACGATGAGGGACGATCAGCTGCGCGTGTTTGTCGACAGCGCCATTATTGAGCTGTGCAAAGAGAGTAAGATGGAAATGACCTTTGACGAGCGCGCGACGATCATCCGCGAGCTGGTTTCGGCTGTAGTCAGCCTTGGTCCCATCCGGCCTTTGGTGGAAGACCCGAGCATCACCGAGATCATGATCAACGGTCCCAAGCAGATCTATATCCAGAAGAACGGCAAGATCGAATTATGTCCTATTCAATTCAAGAACAATGATGATCTGATGCACACCGTACAGAAGATCCTGGCGTCTGCCACCAGCAGCCGCCGTGTAGATGAGTCTTCACCGTATGTGGATTTT
>CAZLRE010000042.1:9790-10416 GCA_964561885.1 uncultured Planctomycetales bacterium
ACGGTTCACGCGTGAACGTGCTTTTGCCGCCGTGCGCGATGGTCGGTCCGGTCATCACCATCCGCAAATATCTCAAGGAATTGACGGGTTTGGATGATCTCATCCAGAAAAGGACTTTGAACCGTGCGATGGCGGATTTTCTGGTCTCAGCGATTAAAGGAAAGCTGAACATCGTGTTTTGCGGTGCGACCGGCTGCGGTAAGACAACGCTTTTGAACGTTCTTTCCGGGCATATTCCGAACCATGAGCGCATCATCACCATTGAGGACACGGCGGAGCTCAGATTAAGACAGCAGCATGTGGTATCGCTGCAGGCCAAACCTTCGAACATCGAAGGCAAGGGTGCTGTCACCATCCGCGATTTGTTCGTCAACTCGCTTCGTATGCGTCCGGACCGCATCATCGTGGGTGAAGTCCGCGGCGATGAGATCCTCGACATGGTGCAGTCGATCTCATCCGGCCACTCGGGGTCGCTGGCCATCGTTCACGCGGATTCTCCCCAGGAATGTTTCAACCGCATGATCACCATGATGCTCATGTCCGGTATCCGCCTGACAGGTGAACAGATCCAGGAGCAATTGGCAAGCGCGATCGACCTGATCGTTTACGCCGAACTTTATGTCGAT
>CAZLRE010000043.1:0-10234 GCA_964561885.1 uncultured Planctomycetales bacterium
CGTGGCCGGATCGAACTTGCTGATTGATTCCTCGGTTGGGATCGCCAGACGTCTGGGTGTCAGCGAACTGGTGATCGGCCTGACCCTTGTCGCCGCAGGCACTTCCATGCCGGAATTGGCAACATCGATTGTGGCGACCATCCGCAACCAGCGTGATATCGCCATCGGCAATGTGGTCGGCAGCAGTATTTATAATATTGTTGCGATATTGGGCATCTCCAGTCTTTTACCGCCGGATGGGATCAATATTGCTTCGCAAGTCATCCGGGTTGATCTTCCGGTCATGCTGGGCGTTGCGATCATCTGCTATCCGGTTTTTCTGACCGGTCACCGGATCAAGCGCTGGGAAGGCGCGTTATTTTTCGGCTACTATTTGCTCTACACGGCATACCTGGTTTTGATCAGCATCAGTTCTCCGAATGTAGCGCCATTCGAAAGGATCATAGGGCAATATGTCCTGCCGTTGTCGGTAGTGGTGCTCATGTTCAGTTTTATCCGTTCGGTAACTGTTCATGCCAAGAAAGAACAGCAGTAACACTATGGAAATTTCGATCACGATAGGTAACGCGCGCTTCAAAAACCCGGTGACGGTGGCCTCCGGCACGTTCGGCCACGCCGAGAAATATTACAATTTGGAAGAGGTCAAGAAGCTCGGCGCCATCGTTCCCAAGACCGTGACCTGCCATCCGCAGGTGGGCAACCCGCCGGTGCGTATTTTTGAAACTCCCTCAGGCATGATCAACGCCATCGGCATAGAGAACCCCGGCATCGACGGATTTATCAAGACCAAACTTCCAGGTTTTAAAAAAGTCGGTGTGCCTTTGATCATCAGCATCCTTGGTCATAATGAAGAACAGTTCGTTGAGATCATCGAGAAATTAAACCGTGAGAACGGCATCGCGGTCATTGAATTGAATTTGTCCTGTCCGAATCTGGGGCATAAAACTTTGGTGGCCCAGGACCCGGAGGCGACATATCGCCTGGTGAAACGCCTTAAAGCCCTTTCAAAGCATCCTGTGTCCGCGAAACTTTCGCCGAATGTCACCGACATCTCCGAGATCGCCCTTGCCGCCGAAAATGCCGGGGCGGATGCGGTCAGTCTGGTCAATACCTTTTCCGCCATGGCGATTGATGTGAAAACACGCCGGTCGCGCATCGGGAATTTCACCGGCGGATTAAGCGGCCCGGCCATCCGTCCGATCGCGGTGAAGATGGTGCATGATGTCTATAAGCGCGTGAAAGTCCCCATCATCGGTATGGGCGGCATCATGACCGCCAATGACGCGCTGGAATTCCTGATCGCCGGCGCGAGCATGGTCGCCGTCGGGACCGCGAATTTTGTGAACCCCCGCGCGCCTTTGGAGGTCCTCGAGGGGATCAAAGCGTATATGAAAGATAATAAGATATCGGATATTCGCGAATTAATTGGGAGTTTAATAAAATAGAAATTGGGAAATAAATAGAAATGGAGAAATGATTGGTTGGTGCTCAGGGTTTTATTCCTTTCATTTCTCAATTTCTTAATTTCTGTGTATTTCAAAAGGTTCTGCTATGAATACTAATCCTTTGATCGTCGCCCTCGATGTTGAAACGCTGGATGAAGCCAAGGCTCTTGTGAAAAAGCTTGGGGTCAGCGTTGAGATCTACAAGATCGGAAGTCAGTTGTTCACGGCTTATGGACCGCAAGCGGTGCGTGAGGTCATCTCACTTGGCAAAAAGGTTTTTCTGGACCTTAAATTTCATGACATTCCCAACACCGTTGCCAACGCGGTCACCTCGGCCACGGGATTGGGGGTTTTTATGATGACGGTGCACACCATCGGCGGCCAGGAAATGATGGAAGTCGCGGTGCAAGCGGCCGATAAAAAAGCAAAGGCCATGAACATTCCAAGACCGCTCATCGTCGGGGTGACTGTTTTGACGAGCGCTTCAAAAGAAGAGTCGACTCAGGCCAATGTGCTTGAACGCGCCCAGCGTGCTAAAGATTCCGGTTTGGACGGGGTTGTTTCATCGTCTCATGAAGTGGCGGCTTTGCGCCGGGAATTAGGGAAAGAGTTTGTTCTTGTCACGCCGGGCATCCGTCCGGCAGGTTCCGATAAAGGGGACCAGCAGAGAATTGCGACACCGGCTGAAGCGATCAAGAATGGCAGCAGCTTTTTAGTCGTGGGGCGTCCGGTCGTTGCGGCCCAAGATCCGCATGCCGCAGCGCAGGGAATTCTCAACGAGATCCGCGAAGCAAAGTAATGGTATCGTCCAAACCGTGTCATGAAAGGCGGCGCTCATGAACCTTCTTGCCAAGAAACCGATCAGCGACATCATTGCCCAATCCGAATCGGGCGAACACACCCTTAAAAAAACTTTAGGCCCGGGCAGTTTGATCGCCCTCGGCATCGGGGTCATCATCGGCGCCGGGATCTTTTCTTTGACCGGTATCGCGGCTGCCGAGAACGCCGGGCCCGCGGTCGTCATTTCATTTCTCATCGCGGCCTTGGCCTGCGCGCTCGCCGGGATGTGCTACAGCGAATTTGCCTCGCTCATCCCGATGGCGGGCAGCGCCTACACTTACGCCTATGCCACATTGGGTGAGCTCATGGCATGGATCATCGGATGGGATCTGATCCTCGAATACGCCATGGGCGCGGCCGCGGTCGCGGTGGCGTGGTCCGGATATGTGACGTCATTTCTTAAGGACATCGGCCTGGTTATTCCGGCCCAATTGGCCGCAAGCCCGTTTGACAGCGTGACCTTGGCCAGCGGCCTTCAGGCGCAGGGTGTTATCAATCTTCCGGCCATATTTATTATTTTTCTGGCATCAGTTCTTCTTATGATGGGCATTAAAGAATCATCGAATGCCAACATGATCATTGTTGTTATCAAACTCACGGTCATCGCGGTCTTTATCGGCATCGGGGTCTTCTATATCAATCCGGATAATTATGTTCCGTTCATTCCCGAGAACACCGGCAAATTCGGCGAGTTCGGCTGGAGCGGCATCCTGCGCGCGGCCGGGGTCATGTTCTTTGCTTACATCGGTTTTGACTGTGTGTCGACGGCGGCGCAGGAGGCCAAAGACCCGCAGAAGAACGTTCCCGTCGGGATCCTTGGTTCTTTGATCGTGTGCACCATTATTTATGTTGTCTTCGCGCTGGTCTTGACCGGCATGGTGAACTATCAGGACATGAGGGGGGACGCGGCGCCGGTCGCCACCGCCATCAACCGCACGGCATTCCCGTGGCTGCAGAAGATGATCAAGATCGGCATCATCGCCGGATTTTCGTCGGTCATTTTAGTCCTTTTGTACGGGCAGTCGCGCATCTTTTATTCCATGTCGCGCGACGGGCTTTTACCCAAATTGTTTTGCGATGTTCATCCGAAATGGCGCACGCCGTGGCGTTCGAACATTCTTTTTATGTTCTTCGTGAGCGCCTTTGCCGGATTTTTTCCCATCTCCAAGCTCGGGCACATGACATCGATCGGAACATTGTTCGCCTTCGTCATCGTGTGCGCCGGGGTTTTGGTCCTGCGTTATACCCAGCCCGATCTGCCGCGGCCTTACCGCACGCCGTTTTTCCCGTGGACGCCGATCGCCGGCATTCTGGTCTGTCTGGCGCTTATGTATTCGCTGGGCGGTGAAACATGGATGCGGCTTCTCATCTGGCTTGCGATCGGGTTCGTGATCTATTTCGGGTACAGCCGGTTCCACAGCAAACTCAACCACTAAGGTCAATGTCATGGATCTATCCGTACTGTCCTTTGTTGCGCTGGCTGCGGTCATTGCGGTCAGCTGGATGCCGAAGGTCAACGCCGGCATTCTCGCCCTGGGCGTCTCCTGGGTGATCGGATTTTATTTGCTCGGCATGCCGATCCATGATGTTGTGCACATATTCCCGTTCTCGCTGTTCATGACGCTGTTCGGCGTCACTTTCTTTTTCGGGTTAGCCAGCGTCAACGGCACTCTGGATCGCTTGACCCATGCGGCCATGTTCGCGGCCAAAGGCAAGGCCCGGATGCTTCCGGTCATTTTCTTTTTTATGGCGTTGGTGTTATCCACCGCCGGGCCCGGCAATATCGGAACGGTCGCCCTTTTGGCGCCTTTGGCCATGTCCGTCGGTAAAAAAACCGGCATCAGCGCGCTGTTAATGACGGTCATGCTGGTCAACGGCGCCAATGCCGGCACGTTCTCGCCCTTTGCCGTGACCGGCATTATTGCCAACGGCCTTGTTGAAAAGATCGGGCTTTCCATGGATCCCTGGAAGCATATTTATCTGCCCAGCCTTGTCATCCAGACATTCATCGCGTTCGTGAGCTTCATTGTGTTTGACCTTTTACTTAAGAAGAACGGCAAGGCCTTAAAAAACTTTGACCCTTCTGAATTCAGCCTGTCCGGAAAACCCTGGAGTTCTTCTCAAAAATGGACATTGGCCGCGATCCTTGCCTTGATCGCGGGCGCGGTCTTTTTCAGGGCCGATGTGGGATATCTTGCCATCGCGCTGGCAGCGGTCCTGACGCTGACCGGCGCCGGGGATACCGATGAGTCCATGAAGACCGTGCCCTGGAGCGTCATCATGATGGTCTGCGGATTAAGTTCGCTTATAACCATCCTTGAGAATACCGGGGGCCTTGATCTTTTTATTTCGCTTTTGGCCAAGGTGGCGGATCCCCAGAATGTGACCGGTGTCATGGCCTTTGTTGCGGGCGTGGTCTCGGTCTTTTCCAGTTCTTCCGGTGTGGTTTTGCCCACGTTCATCCCGACCGTGCCCGGCTTAATAGAGAAGATAGGGGGAGGCAACCCGATCGCGGTCATTGCCTCGGTCAACGTGGGCAGTCATGTGGTGGATGTCAGCCCCTTGTCCACGCTGGGGGCGCTGTGCATCGCGGCCGCGGCTTCTTATGAGAACAAGCGGATATTGTTCCGGAATCTGCTTATCTACGGCTTTGCCATGACTTTCTTCGGGGCCGGTGTATGCTATGTTTTTTTCGGCCTGTCCGGACCTTGATCAGCCGCGGGGAGTCCCGACGGGGATGGTAAGGCCGTCCCCGCCAGTAAACCATTTGACAGTGTTTTTTAATTATAGTATTATACGGCCCGTTCTTAAGCGACCTTCATTTTGATGATCAAAGAAACAAATCCCTTGGAGATTTGTTTTTGGAAGAGAAAAGGTCGATTAGGCGGTGCTGTTGATGCCCGCGGAGATTTTTAAAGTTTGATTTGGGCGGTTAGCTCAGCTGGTAGAGCAGCTGACTTACATTCAGCAGGCCGTTGGTTCGATCCCAGCACCGCCCATTTTTGAATGACAAATAACAAAGCACAAATGGCAAATCAAAGTTTCAATAGTTAATGTCAAATGGCTTTGATGTTTTGAAATTTATAATTTGTATTTTTTTGCCATTTGAATTTTGACATTTCTATACGGGGCCGTAGTGTAGCCTGGTTAACATGTCAGCTTGTCACGCTGAAGATCGCGAGTTCGAATCTCGTCGGCCCCGCCAATTTTCCGGATGAAAAAGACGTTTTACCCGAATGGGAAAACGTCTTTTTCTTTTAGTAGAGAAAATTGGCGGGGGTCTGAAAAGGATTCTTTTCAGTCCAATTGACCTCCCCCCAAATTAAACAACACGACTTTAAACCCCAGAGGCTTTATATAGCTTGTTTAAAACGGGTTTAGGAGTACTATAGACACACGAAGAGATCAACATTTCATTAAGGATTCCGAGTAAGAGACACTAAAACCTTTCGGATCTTCAAAATTCAGCCATAAACATGGACCGGGAACAAAAACACCCGGTCTTTTTTGTTTTTAAAATTATGAGAACAGCAAAGAATACGACTTCTAAATCTAAACGACAGGTGCGGGTCCCTAAAAAAGCCGGGATAACTCCAAAGATCGTCAGGCCCAAGAAAAAAGAGACCCGGCGCGCGGAACGTCTGCGGTTTCGCGGCCGTGTCGCAGACCTGAATAAATCCCGGGACCATCTGGAAAAAGAAATCCACCGTCAAACGGACGAACTGCGTATTAACAGGGGCCAATTAAAGCAAGGGGCAGACAAACAAAAAAGATCAGAAGAGCAGATCCATATCCGCACCAAAGGGATGGAATCAACGGCCGATGGTATTTTTATCATTGATGCCCAGAAATCCGATCTGCCTGTTATTTATGTCAATCAATCCTTTCAGGCGATGACCGGTTTTGGGAAAAGAGAGATCATCGGGCGTAATTATTTCCTGCTTTACGGCGCGGATGCGGATCCCCGCATTATTGAAGAAATAAGGACCACGATCCGTGAGGGCAGGTCTTTTCACGGGGAGATTCTCAGTTTTCAGAAGAACGGAACAAAATTCTGGAATCTGCTGCGCATCGCGCCTGTGCGAAATGCCAATGGCACGGTGACACATTATGTGGGAATTCAGACGGACATCACTTTGATGCGCCAAAGAGATATGGAGATCAAAGAGCAACGTGAGGAACTTTTGCACGTCACCCGGGTGGGAAAGCTGGCGGAATTTGTCTCCTCGTTGGCTCACGAGATCAGCCAGCCATTGACCGCTATTCTTTCCTATGCCCAGGCGGCCCAGCGTATGCTTGCCGACCCTGCACTGGCGCGCGCGGCAGGCGGGGAGACCCAGCTTAAAGAGATATTTCAATATATCATTGATGATGACCAGCGGGCGGCGGAGGTCATTCGGCGTCTGCGCTCACTCTTGAAGAAAAGCGAGCCGGAGATGCGGGCCGTTGATATAAATGCTCTTATTAATGAAACCGTGGCACTGATCAATACCGATCTAAATGTCAGGAACAATGTCCTTAAGATCGAGCTTGAAGCCGGCCTTCCAATTATTTACGGGGACCGCATACAGCTGCAGCAGGTCCTTCTGAATTTGATCAGCAACAGTTTTGATGCGATCGACAGCGGCCATGGCCGCCGGGACATGCTGATCCGCACTTCGCACCAGGACCCTGAATCGATCCTGGTGGAGGTCAAGGACTCCGGATGCGGCATCCCTGAACAAAACATGAATAAACTTTTCGTCCATTTTTTTACCAGCAAACCGGACGGTTTGGGCATGGGGTTGTCGATCAGCCGCTCGATCGTTGAGGCGCACGGCGGACGATTGGACATGGAGAACAACTCTGACTGCGGGGCCAAATTCTATTTCACGATCCCTAAACGTAAGAAGGAAAGCGCATGAACAACAGCAGCGTGGTCATTTACGTTGTGGATGATGATGTCTCCATTGCCAGAGCGCTCGCGCTATTGCTAGGTTCCAGCGGTTTTAAAGTTGAGACGTTCACAAGCGCGGAAGAATTCCTGTCTTTTAAACATCCCAAGGGGCCGTCATGCCTGGTTTTGGATATCCGCCTGCCGCATATGAACGGATTTGCGCTTTGCGAATTAATGGCTAAGCGGGGGATCATCACACCGGTTATTTTTATCACCGGACACGGCAATATTCCCATGAGCGTCAAAGCCATGAAGGCAGGGGCTGTTGATTTTCTTCCCAAGCCTTTCACCGAAAAAGAGCTGCTCGGCGCCGTTGAGCTTGCCGTTTCAAGGAGCAGATCACAAAACAAGAAGCAGAACCAGATCGCAATGATCCGGCAGCGCATCAAAACACTTTCTCCCCGGGAACTGGAAGTTTTTCAATTTGTGGCCCTGGGAATGCTCAATAAACAGATCGCCTCAAAGCGGGGAACATCCCTTCAGACCATCAAGGTCCACCGCGGACGGGTGATGAAAAAGATGCAGGCGAAAACTGTCACAGAACTCATCCGTTTTGCCCAAAAAGCGGGTATCACCCCTCCCCAAGATTAGCCGCCCGTCGAGATATTTTGTTATACCCCGGTACAATTGAATCATTTCGCATCTTCCCTAGAATAGGGACATGCAGACATACGCATTACATATTAAGGAGGGCGCTGAAATGTCAGACAGGAAACAAATTTACATTGTGGACGATGACCAATCCGTGCGCCGCGCGCTTAAACTGCTGATGCTCACCTACGGGTTTGACGCGGAAAGCTATTCCAGCGCAGAAGAATTTTTTAGCGCCGTACCTAATAATGCTCCGGGTTGTTTGGTCCTGGATATTCATATGCCCGGTTTAAGCGGGTGGGATGCGCAGCAAAGGCTGGAGAAGACAGGATCAAAGCGGCCGGTCATTTTTATTTCGGCGGATAAAAGGGACGGTCTCAGGGACAAGGCTTTGAAAGTAGGGGCAGCGGGGTTCTTACAAAAGCCGTTTAATGACCAGGAATTGGTCGATCTGATCAACAAAGCCTATTAAAAGGGGGAACGATATGAAAAGAAATTATTTCTTGATGGTTACGGTGTTATTTTTAACGACTTTGATCGTTGGTTGCAACATGATGAAAGGCGCAGGAAAAGATGTGGAGAATGCAGGGGAAAGTATCCAAAAGACAGTAGATAAAAATAATTAATAAACAGCAGGCGCAAGAATCCATATTATTCAGAGGCAGTTTTGGGAGGGAGGTCAGTATGTTAAATTGGTCGATTAATTTTTTTATTATCGCTATTGTTGCCGCAGTGTTAGGGTTCACGAATATTGCGGGATCAGCCATTGATATCGCTAAAGTTTTGTTCGTTGTCTTTCTGGTTTTGGCGGTTATTTCATTTGTGCTTGGCAGAAGAGTTACCGCATAGTTATTCAAACCGCGGGTCATTTTAAAAAATGTTCAAACATAAAACTACAGTTAAGGAAGGTATCCTATGAATTCAAATTATCTAAAAGTGTTTATCGCGGCAATCGTCGCAGTCTTACTCAGCAGTGCGCCGGTGCGTGCGTCTGAAACAGATGATCGTATCGAAGCATCCACCAAGGAGACCTACGTTTTTAAGACGTTTCTCAAGGATGATGCTGTTCAAGTTAAGTCCATCGACGGTGTTGTCACATTGACGGGAACTGTCGCCCAAGAATCCAACAAGTCATTGGCCGGTGAAACCGTGGGGAGCCTGCCCGGGGTCAAACGCGTCGATAATCAGCTGGTATTAAAAGGGGAACGTCCGGCTGAAGAATCCGACGGTTGGATCAGCATGCAGGTGAAGTACCTGCTTCTCTATAACAGGCACGTCAGCGGCATCAACACCAAGGTATTTGTTACCGACGGAGTTGTCAAGCTGCAGGGAGAAGCTGAAAACCAGGCCCAGAAGGACTTAGCCGGTGAGTATGCCAGAGATGTCAAAGGCGTCAAAGACATCCAGAACGAAATGACGGTCGCTAAAGCCGTTGTTGAATCCAAACAGACCCTGGGCGAGAAGATCGATGATGCCTCCATCACGGCCCAGGTCAAGATGGCGCTTTTATCGCATCATTCCACCAGCGCTTTTAAGACCGGGGTTCAGACCAAGGATGGCGTTGTCACCTTAAGCGGTAATGTCATCAATGGAGCTGGAAAAGAAATGGCCGGAAAAGTGGCGGGTAATATTCATGGTGTGACCGACGTGATCAATAATATGATCATCGAGGATAAGCTCACCAAAAAATAAAGTTGTGCGCTGCTGGCGGTGTTTTAAGTTTTCGAGTCTTGCCGCCAGCAGCATTTTTAGTTTTGAAATAAGGAGGGGTTAACATGGAAGATCTAAACAAGAACACCGAAGCGGACAAGCAGTCAGCTCGAATGGTGCGTCAGGCCATGAACGATGACCAGGCATTATCTTCCGTCGCGCACGGTATCGGTGTCACCGTTAAGGACGGCACGATCACATTGAATGGCGAGGTTGATACCCAACAGCAGATGAACCTCGCGACCAATACGGCGGCGGCACTCGGCGCTGATGATAAAGTCAACAATCGTATGGAGATCACCCAGAACCAGGATTTGTCCCGCGCGGATGACGACGGCTTTGCCGGCGAAAAGTCCAAGGATAATTCTTTGTTAACCGGTTGAGAAGGATCATGGATCATAAGAATAAATTAAAGGAATTGGATATTGAGGATGCGCTTAAATATACCGAGAGCATAATCAACGCCACGCAGGACCCTTTAATAATTCTCTATGAGGATTTTACAGTCGCTTTGGCCAGCCGTTCGTTCTACCGGACTTTTGCGGTAACGCCTGAGAAAACAGAAGGACAATTTATTTACGATCTTGGGAATCGCCAGTGGGATATTCCTAGACTGCGGGAGTTATTGGAGGATATCCTTCCCAAGACAACCAGTTTTGATAACTTTGAGATCGAACATGATTTTCCCGATATCGGTAAGAAAGTAATGCTT
>CAZLRE010000044.1:0-10232 GCA_964561885.1 uncultured Planctomycetales bacterium
TATCGATCTTGCCCTGCATCTTGTGCAGGTCTTCGATGGCTTTATCGTAAGTAAAACCTTTACGATACGGGCGGTCGGTCGTCAAAGCATCAAAAATATCAGCAACAGTCAGGATCCTCACCAGTAAGGTGATCTCATCCCCCTTAAGACCGTCCGGATAACCGCTTCCGTCAAGCTTTTCATGATGATGGCGGACGATGTCGCAGAGATTCCGCAGCGACTGGATGGGCTTGATGATCCCCTCTCCGATCTCGGGATGCTTTTTCATCATCTCCCACTCTTCGTCATTGAGCGGGCCCGGTTTAAGGAGCACCATGTCGGTGACGCCGATCTTCCCGATATCATGAAGACGGGCGGCATCGCGCAAGGTTTTTATCTCAGAGGGCGACAGTTTTAATTGATTGGCGATCATGACCGAATACTGGGCTACACGATCCAAATGGCCGCGGGAATACGGGTCTTTGGCATCCACCGCCAAGGCCAGGGCGGAAATGGTCTCAAAATAAGTCTGCTCGGCGTTCTTGTTGAGGTTTGCGTTCTCGATAGCCACGGCCGTTTGCAAGGCCAGATTATAGAGAAGGTTCATCTCTTCTTCTTTGAAATTATCGTTCGTTCGGCGGCCACTGACGGCAATAACACCCAAAACTTCATCGTGAAGGACCAAAGGCGCGCAAATACTGGGTGAATCGAACAAATGCGCGTAGTCTTGGACGCCGTGTTCCTCGTTGTTGATCCGGGGAATGATCAGCGGATGTTTGGTCTTTAACACCGATCCGAAAATGACCTCATCGATCTTGAACTTAACCGCTCCGCCCTTGAGATCAACCCCATAAACGGATTTGACCGTCAAGAATTTCTTTTCATGGTCCAAAAGCATCAAGACGCCGCTTTTACCGGCGAGAGCCTCTGTGACCGTTTCGATGATGAGATCAAGGAAGGTGTCGATGTTCTGCATCGAGGAAAGCCCCTGGCCGACCTTGGAGAGAACGGCATGAAGCGTTTTCTTGGTCGTTTCAAGATTTCTGACATTCTCTTCCAGACGTGAGGTGATCTCGCTGAAGGTGCGGGCCAAAATGGCGATCTCATCATTCTCAGCGCCGACCAATTCCTTGATCTTGTCCGGCCCCAGAACCATCTGTAAAGTTTGCTTGTTGGCCTTGGTCACATCAATCAGGCCTTTGAGAACGAACCTCATCGCCAGATAACCCATCAAGACGCCCGCGATCACCCAGAACATAATGAGCGTAAACTGCTCTTCACCGATCTCAACGTGACCGGTCTGCCGGACCTGATGGAAAAAGAAATACAGAACGCCGACCGGAAGGATCGACATGAGGATATAGTACATCGTGAACTTGCGCAGAATAGAGACGTTCTCGAAGGAGGAAATGCGGATCTTGGACAATTCAAACCTCTTGAATAAAGTTTTCAAAGTGGCTCATATTAACGGAGACCATATATCCCCGCAACAGAAATATCGAGAATTTCGAAACCAAAGTCCGGTCGGCCGAAAGCATACCGCCCGTATTTACTCGAGCTCTTAAAGGACGCTCAGGACTTTTCAATGTGTGTTGCCAGATAATCCAGCAATCGGGCATGGTCCAGGATCTTGCGAGGATCAAAAACAAGCTCATCTAAAAGATGTTTGGAGAGACTGTAATCAATGATCAGATCCCCCCGATTGATCACCAAAGGCATGAGAAATCCGTAGGCGCTGAATTGGGCTTTCAAGACCTTTAATTTTCCCATGATATCCGGATTTGTTAAAAATCCTTTAGCCTTATCAACATTATTGGCCAATATCTTAAAATCCCTGTACAGCTCGGGAAAATCTTTGGAATCCAACGGGTAACACTGATAATCGAGGGAAACGCCAAGAACTTTCTCCATGACACCTGCGACGCTGATCTTATTGAGCACGTCATCCAGATGCAACGTGAAATCCGTTTTACTCTTGGCCCCAAGCAAAATATAACTATTATAAACCTTGTTGCGGTCCTCCCGAACTTCGTACTTGACCTCGAGCAATTCGAATTTTCTGCCGTTGAGCTCAAAATTGATCCGGTGGGCGTCCTCGATGCCTTCGATCGGCACCATTTGGGAACGGACAATGGCCCGGAAACGGGCTATGTAAGGGGAAGACATTGTTCTTAATAGCGTGAAGATCGCCAAGAAAACCAAAACTGTAACAACCGCTAAACAAACACTCAGCCAGTCCATTTCCATAAAGTATTAGTTCCCGCTCAAAGTTACTGTGCCCGCACTTTGTTCATGATGGCCTGTTCCTGCGCCTTCATGCGTTTGCGGGTTTGGGCCTGTTTACGCCGGGCCTCATTCTTAAGTCTTGTTTCCCGTCGAATATCCCGGCGGTCCTGCAAGATCTCTTTTTTGTCCTGTTGCGACTTGCCGACGGTCGCCAAATAATCGGTTACATTATTAAAAACCGTCTGACGCTCGGCGGATGGGACAGCGGCAAAAACCGGTGAGCACGAAAGCATCACCCCGACAAAAATAACCGAAAATATTAATCGCTTATGTGCCATAGCTTTAACCTCGGTCTCTATTTTATCGGAAAATTTAAATTTTTAACCAAAAAACACGGATTTCTTGTCCACATTCTTTACACGCTGAAACGGAAATACGCCACATCACCGTCCTGCATGAGATATTCCTTGCCTTCCAGCGTCACTAAATTCCTGGCTTGGAGTTCTTTATACGAACCATGCTTGACCAGATCGTTGTATTTATAGATCTCCGCGCGTATAAAACCGCGTTCAATATCGCTGTGGATCTTGCCGGCGGCTTTGACAGCTTTGGTCCCCTGGGAAATGAGCCATGCCCTTGTTTCCTGCGGACCGGCGGTAAAAAAACAGATCAGTCCCAAAAGGTTCTGTCCTGCCTTGGCCAGGGCCGCCAAACCCGGGGTCGTGATGCCCGCGGACTCATAATATGCCGCGCGTTCTTCGGGCGGCAATTGGACGATCTCGGCTTCGAGTTTGGTGCACAAGATCACGACCTGAGCCTTTTCTTTGGCAGCGCGTTCTTTGATAGGAGCAAGCAGTTTCTCATCAGGCGTTCCTTCATCCACATTGACCACATAAAGAATGGGTTTGGCCGTCAGGAACTGGAATTCATGGATATCTTCCGGTTTAAAGCCGTGCTGCCTGACAGATTTGCCTTGATTAAGTCCGGCCAAGATGGGTTCAAGCAAATCGCATTTGGCGATGGCATCTTTATCTCCTGATTTGGCCGGTTTCCTGTATCGGTCGGCCAATTTCTGACACAGCTGAAGGTCTGCCAATAAAAGTTCAGTCTCGATGATATCAGCGGCCTCCCCGGGATTAAGATCGCCCATGACGTTGACCACATTGTCATCTTTAAAGCAGCGCACCACATGGGCCACGGCATCGACCTCGCGGATGTGGGACAAGAATTTATTGCCGAGACCTTCCCCCTGGCTTGCGCCTTTGACGATGCCGGCAATGTCCACGAAACGGATCCCCGACGGTGTGACCTTGGCTGAATTCCATTCCTGGGCCAAATGCGTTAAACGGGCATCCGGCAACGGCACCACACCCACGTTGGGCTCGATCGTGGTAAACGGAAAATTTTCAGCCGCGACAGCAGCCCCGGTCAATGCGTTAAACAGTGTGGATTTGCCGACATTGGGCAATCCGACAATACCAATTTCCATGAATCACTCCTTAAGATGAACCAGAACAAAAACCTCTGGGATACAAGCATCAAATCCATGTTCGTTCTTGCCAAGAACGATCAAGGTAGGTATACTTTGTCTAGTCGAGATAAAGCTTTAAATTTAGCAGCTATACTATACTAACTCGTTGAAAGTGTCCAAAAGTATGTCAAAGAATATCAAATTACTCATTTTCGATTTTGATGGGACGATCGCGGATACCTTCGCGCATACCATGAAGATCACCAACATCCTTTCGGACGAGTTTAATTTCAAAAAGGTCCATGATCACGAGATCGAACAGCTCAAGGGAAAGACCATCCAGCAGATCATCAGGCATCTGAATGTTCCGGTCCTGAAGATCCCTAACATCGTGGCCAAAGCACGCAGCGAGCTCTTAAAGGACATTGAGAATATTGAACCCATTGAAGGTTTAAAAAAGATACTCCCTCTGATCAAACAGGCCAAGGTCCAGATGGGCATCCTCACGACCAACTCCAATGAGAACGTGGAAAGATTTCTCAAAGCCAACGACATGGAAATATTCGATTTTATCCATTCGACATCGCGCATTTTGGGAAAGAACCACGGGCTGCGCAAACTCATGGAACACCAAAAGCTGACCGCCAAAGACATCCTTTACGTCGGCGATGAAACGCGCGATATCGAAGCCGCCAAGAAAGAAGGCATCAAGGTCATTGCCGTCACCTGGGGCTATAATTCGCATGACATCCTCAAGACCTTTTCCCCGGATTTCATCGCGCACACGCCCGACGAGCTGTTTAACATCTGCGTCAAACACCTTTGGCCGGGCCTTGCGTTCTAAACCGCCAGTCATGAACAACCTGATCATCACGCCCTTGGATCAAACACGCCAACCCCGTATTGACCGCACACTATCCAACGGCATCACCCTTCCCGAACTTTTGATCGCCACCACCGTCGTGCTTATGACATCGATGGGGATCTTATACACCTACGTTCAATGCCTTGAGCTCAATAAGATCAATCACGACACGACCCTTGTCCTGCAAGATTGCCGCAATATCCTGGAAGACATCAGAACAGCATCCCCTTCCATGGTCCACGAAACCTACCACAACAAAACATTTCCTTTGAACGGACCGCAGGGGATCATACTTGTGCAAGTCAACGACCAGGACCCTCAATTATTGCTGGTCACTGTCAAAGCTTTCTGGAGACAATCCAAAGGCCGGCTGATGGGCGAAGACAAAAACCTCAACGGCACGCTTGAGGAAGGTGAAGACACCAATAAAAACAACGAGCTGGATTCTCCCGTGACGCTTGTGACCTACGTTTATAACCGATGAACAGACAACAACCGAACATATCCGGGTTCACATTCATTGAAACCATCATGGTTGTGGCCATCCTTTCGTTCTTGATCGCTGCCACCTACGGAGCGTTCTTAAGCGGCCAATCCATTTGGCTCAAGACCAATACCGCCATCGAGATCGACGAGGAACTGACAAAAGCCATCAACCGCATATCCCCCGAACTGCGGCAATCAGGACATGACGCCAAAGGCGTCATCCAGCTCTGGATCGACCCCGAGGCAGGTCCCGGGCAAAGCGATATCTTGCGTTTTTCCATACCTGTCATTTGTCAGACCGGCGGGAACCCTGTGGATGCCGATGGAGAGACCGCGCACTGGGGCGCGCCTTTGACCTGGGGTTGCGGCAAAGCAGACTGCATGGATGAGAACAACAATTGCGAAACGGTGGAATATAAACACATTCAATATTTGATCGATGACAAGAATCGTCTTCTGCGCCAAGTCCTCGATTTCGGGCTCAATACCGTGCGCGAGGATATGATCGCCGAGAATATTAGCGATTTTCAGGTTGAACCGAACTTTGACCAGCGGATGGTGACAATATTCCTCACGGCCCAGAAGAAACCCGGCAGACATCAAACGATTGAACAGAAAATGGAAGCCAAGATCCGATTGCGAAACGCGCGATGAGACATCAGACATTAACCAACAATAAAGGCATCGCTCTGGTCATGTCGCTCGTCATGACCATGCTGCTGTTAACGTTCGGCAGTATTCTCTTATCTCGCACTTTTTTTCACAAGAACGCTCTGGACCGACAGAGGAACATCACGAACGCCTTTTACCTTGCCGAGGCCGGCGCGCAGGCGGGGCTGAACCGTTTGGACAGATTGATCAACACCTATCTTCTAAATACCATCAACACATCTCAACCGGATTCGCTCAGTTACAAGATCGGCCAATACGTCTCCCAAAGCAAAGGCCTTGATTTTCTCATTGAATTTTCCATCGACGGCGGGATAAAACAGCTGACTGAATCCAACGGCCAGGCAGTTCATCAAGGCGTTGTTGTTGAAATCAACCAGGGACAATACCAATACTCCATCCGTATCAGGCAAAAAGGCACACCTCTTACGATCGCGGCCGAGATATGGGACTTTCCCTACTACTATACTGTTGAATCGGTCGGCACCGTTAAGGACTCCTCCCAGAGGATCACAGCGTCAGGGAGTTTCACGGTCAGGGTCCAGCGGGTGAGTTTCTCCAAAGCCATTCTCTTTAAGAACGCGGACTTCAAAAATCAGACCGACGAAAAGGCCTACATCGCCTCCTCCGGCGACATCACACAAAAAATAACCTGGCAGGAAAACCAGCTTTAACGCCGGATCTGCCAGGTCTCATCTCAAACCCGAACAATTAGTTTTATTGACTGCCGGAAGTTTTTATCCACCAGCCTGAACGTTTGGCTTTGCTGATGGCCCGTGAACCTGACTGGCGCAGTCCCGGTGTCGTCAAGACACCCAAAGGATTGATGATAACTGCAGATACGATCGTTGTCACTGGCCCGCCCGTCGGTCCGACGGAACGGCGCGAACGATAGCTGCGCCCCGGAGATGAATTCTTCGCAGAATCACTTTCGGAATTAGCTGGCGGTGTAAAAGCGTCCGCAAACGATCCCCCAGCGGCTGTGGTTGTGGACGTGGATGCCCCTGAGGAAGAACTGCCCGAAGATCCTGCGGACGACCCGCTTGAGGCCGATGAAGAACCCGAAGAATCCGTAGAGCTCGCGCTACTAGAACTTGACGAACCTGATGTTGAAGAAGACGTTGATGTTGAATCTGTTGAACTTGAAGACCCGCTCGAGGTTGAACCGCTGCCGGAAGTATCCGTGGTTGAAGATCCCGAGGATGAATCCGTTGTGGATGAACCGGAAGAACCGCTTGAAGACGATCCCCCGCTTGAGGATCCGTCAGTCGCACTTCCCGAACTCGATCCGCTTGTTGAACCTCCCGATGTTGAACCGCCGGAAGACCCCCCCGAGGTCGATCCGCTGGAAGACCCGGAACTTCCGCCTGACGAACTTGGCGGAGTGGACGGGGCCGGCGGAGCCGTGGTCGATGTCTCGGTTACAACAGGATCGGAGGAAGATTCCGCGGTTGTTGCTACGGAGCCGTATTCCAAAGCTCCGATGTCCCACAGCGTGCCGCGGTCATAATTATTGAAATCTGTCGTCGGAATGGTTGACATCACGATCCCGAGACCAATGGCAGGGCTAGTACTTAACAACGATACATCCTGGTCGGCTCCGGTATAAGAGAGCGTGCCGGCGATCTTGGGATCAACGCACCGCGACGTACTGCTGACACATTCCAAGCTGTTGTATTTCGTGGCCCAGATTATATCGTTGGTGGTAATAAAAGGAAGTGATCCGCATGTCCCATCGCCGTTACCGGTCGACCCAGAAGCATAGTAAAGATCAGAAATATCCGCCCCTCCGTTGTTGAATTCCGGTCCGCCGATATAAATATTGTTCTGTGAAATGATCTTGTCGGTCGAAACGCAATTCGAACCGCTGGAGAGAATGATCACGTCGCCGTTACCGGTGATCGTTGAATTATAGATCTCAACTTCCATCCCGGCCTCGAACTCCGCGGCCAAGGTACTTCCGGCGGCGCGGCAATGATTGAACGCGACCGATGAACCGCCCACGCCGGTCGTTGAGGTGAATGATTTGCCGGAGAAAAACGCGCAGGTGCCGATCAATTTCGAATTATCGATGATGGTATCGGTCGCCACCTTTACCTGATTGCCGGCATTGCCCTCAAACCGGGAATGGCTGATCGTGATCGAACCGTTACCGTTGTGGTACAAAAGGTCAACCCCGTCGGAAACATTGTAAGAAATATCCACATGGTCAAAGACCCAGTCCCCGCCTGTTCTGTTTGTTCCCAGGGCATCGCCATAACCGCCCTGATCCTGGCTGTAACAATGATGCGGAGCCAAACCCGGATAAGTTTCCCCGCAGCCGGTGTAAGTGATATTGGTATTCTTGAACGTAATGGTGCCGCTGTTGGAGGATGTGGTCGCTCCGATATCTCCGTCCCATCCGACAAATGAATTGGCAGTAATGTCAGTGTCCTCGATGGTCCAGTCGGTCAAACGCCCGGCAAAAATGCCGGATCTCAATCCGTGAATATCCAGATTCTTCAATAGGACATTTTGGCTGTCGGAGGCCACAATGCCGATCAAAGCCCATTGACCGTAAGGATAACTGTTGCGGTTGCACACAGTCCCCGGATCCGGGCCGCTGTCCATACAGCTGGAATGGTCCGTGATGTCCAGGCATTGGATCTCGACATTGCTGCTTCCTTTAAGGTTTATAATATTGGCCGTTCGTTCCGTGCCCCATAACTGAGGCTTACTGGTACAATCATCATCCCATCCCTCACCTAAAATTCGCGTCGGATTGGCTGCCGTTCCGGAGGGAACGCTGCGCATGTAACAATCCCAGGGATAGAACTGAGAACAGCTCGGCGTATTGGGAGCGCCGAAACCCATCATATATTCACCTGGGCCGATAATAAGAGTATCACCGGCGACCATGCGGTTAGGGGCATTGGCCGGGGACAAAGCCCAAAACGGGTGTTCAAAGGCACAGGCCTGATTGGTACCGGAACCCGGATAAGCCGCATTGGTGGTGCCGGTGCACTCGGTCGCGGTCCCTCCATCGGTACGGACATAATAAGTGGCAGCTTGGGCAACACCACCCAATACAGAAACCAAAAGACTGATAATCAACGCTAAAGAGGCTCTAAGTTTCATAAGATGTTTTTATTATACTTGCTCCCAAAGTGACCCATATCAAAAATTTCAGTTTTTTGCCTCTTAGAAAAAGCGGCCAGGAGAATTCCCCCTGGCCGCTGTACATTCCCTTACTTTCTTGACTCCAGCTTAGAATCGGGTTCTGGTCGAACGCTGTTCCACTTTACATAAAGCGGAACATCCGTCGCGGTTGACCCAGTTACCGTCATCGCACTGTTCTTTAGCCTGTTTAACACCGTCGCCGCAATATTCATACTTGCACACATTGCTGCAACCGTCGTTATTGTTCAGGTTACCGTCATCACATTTCTCTGTTCCATCTTTGATGCCGTTACCGCATGTCGTCACTTCCAACACGCAGGTCGAAGAACAGCCATCACCGCTCTTTGTATTGCCGTCATCACAGATCTCACCTGTGTCTTTGACGCCGTTACCGCATGTCGAACCTTCTAATTTGCATAAGGCCGAACATCCGTCGTTATTGAGCCAATTACCGTCATCGCAGCCTTCATTGGCCTGTTTCACGCCATCGCCGCAATACTCTGACCGGCAGGCAGGGGTGCATCCGTCGTTAGTCACCTGGTTACCGTCATCGCAGATCTCACCTGTTTCTTTGACACCGTTACCGCAGATATTAACCAAACAACGGGATCCATCCCATGTGCATGAACTTGTGCAAGCCAGCACTCCGCCGGCAAAACCACCATCGGTACAAGCCTTGCCGTTGAGATTGGCTCCGTCACAATTCTCACCAGGATCAATGATTCCGTTTCCGCAGACAGAAGTCAGACAGTTGGATGTATTTAAAACGCAATTCGTACAACTGATACTGCCGCCCGCAAAACCGTTACTCGCGCAGGTCGCCCCGTTGAGATTGCTTCCTTCGCATTGTTCGCCGGTTTCAATTTTTCCGTTACCACAAACTGCGGCCAAACATCTGGACCCATCCCATGTGCATGAACTTGTGCAGGCCAGCACACCGCCGGCAAAACCACCATCGGTACAAGCCTTGCCGTTGAGATTGGCTCCGTCACAATCCTCACCAGGATCAATGATGCCGTTACCGCAAAGACTGGCTAAACATCCGGACCCATCCCAAGTGCATGAACTCGTACAGGCCAAAACACCGCCGGCAAATCCGCCGTCGGTACAAGCCTTGCCGTTAAGATTGGCTCCGTCACAATTCTCACCGGGATCAATGATTCCGTTTCCGCAAACAGGCCCAGTTGTAACACAGGCCGATGTATCAAGCGTACAGGAACTGGTACAGCTCAAAGCTCCTGAAGTAAAACCACTGTTGGCGCACGTTTGGCCAGCCAGATTGTCGCCGTCGCATTGTTCACCGGCTTCCATGATACCGTTACCGCAAACAGCTGTAACCGGCGGCGGGACCGTATCAGGCACCTCGGCCTCTCCATT
>CAZLRE010000045.1:0-6437 GCA_964561885.1 uncultured Planctomycetales bacterium
GCTCGTTGTCGCCAGCCTTGTTTTGCTTTTGACAACTGCCCTCCAATGGCAGGCTTTGCGGCCAGCTTATAAAGGATGGATGATCGTGGCGCATGCCATAGGGGCTGTTGTGACCGTGTTCGTGCTGACATTGGTTTTCTTTTTTGTTTTTGCTCCTACGGGCATCATATTGAAGATCTTGGGTAAAGATCATTTGAAACGATCAATTCTCCGTAGTGAGAAGAGTTATTGGATCGCAAGGCCTGTTGTATCATTTGCGCGGGAACGGTATCTTCAACAATTTTAGGGGGTATCTAAGGGTGAAAGCGAAGATCATTATAGAGCTTTGGGAATTCTTAAAATTCCGCAAGCGGTTTTGGCTTGCTCCGATATTGTTTTTTTTGCTATTTTTAGGAGCTTTAATGATCGTCGCTCAAAGCTCGGCAGTCTCCCCGTTTATTTATACACTTTTTTAAAAGACGACCCAGATCGGTCCATTAGATTTCTAAAGAACGGATAAGTACCTATGGATAATATCATTAAGAAAGCCAGCATCCTTGTTGAGGCGATCCCGTATATCCACGCGTTTCGCCGCAAGATCTTTGTCATCAAATACGGCGGAAGCATTTTGGACGACGACAAGATCCGTCACAACGTGCTCGAAGATATTGTGTTTCTGAGCTATGTCGGCATTCGTACCATCATTGTTCATGGCGGCGGACCGCAGATCTCGGCGCGCATCAAGGAAAAAGGCATTAAGCCGGAATTCCATAACGGCATTCGCGTGACGGACAAAGAAACGCTTAAGATCGTTATCGAAGAATTGGATAAATTAAACGCCAAGATCGTTGAAGAGATCAAGAAGCTCAAGGGCGATGTGACCGGTCTTAAAGGCCAGGAAAATATCATCCGAGTAAAAAAGAAAGTGGCGGACAGGGAATTGGGTTTTGTGGGAACGATCACTTCCGTCAATCAGGAAGCCTTGGAAGACCATTTGCGCAAGGGGCGCATCACTGTTGTTTCGCCGATGGGTGTGAGTGTTGAAAAACAACCGCACAACATCAATGCTGATGAGGTCGCCTCCGCCATCGCCAATTCTATGGGCGCAGAGAAACTTGTTTTATTGACCGATGTCCCGGGCGTGATGCGCGATCCTCAGAACCCGGAGTCTTTGATCTCAACGATGACCATCGATCAGGTCGCGCAGTTGATCAAGAGCAATGTTATTCAAGGCGGCATGATCCCGAAGGTGACCTCATGCGTTGAAGCGTTAAACGGCGGCGGGGTCAATAAAACCCACATCGTGGATGCGCGTCTGCCGCACGCGCTTCTTCTGGAGTTCTTTACCGATCAGGGTGTCGGCACGCAGATCATCAAGGCTTAAATGGATAAAACAGAGATTCTTGGATCATATGACAGCAATATCCTTACGACCTATGGGCGGGTTCCATATGTGTTCGTCAAAGGAAAAGGATGTCTTTTAACGGACATTCACGGTAAGAAATTTCTCGATTTTTTCCCGGGTTGGGGTGTCAGCAATTTAGGGCATTGTCATCCCAAAGTGGTGGCCGCGGTCCGCGACCAGATCGATAAGCTCATTCACATTCCGAATAATTTATATCACCCGAACCAAGCCAAATTGGCCAAAGAACTCATCCGGGTATCGTTCCCCGGGAGTGTCTTTTTTTGCAACAGCGGAACAGAGGCCAATGAAGCGGCCATTAAATTCTGCCGTGCTTACGGCGAAGGAAAACGTTTTGAGATCATCACGACCGTCAATTCATTCCACGGCCGCACCATGGGGGCCTTGGCAGCAACAGGTCAGTTGAAACATCAGCAGGGTTTTGCTCCGCTACCGCAGGGATTTCATGCGGTGCCGTTCAATGATCTGCAAGCCATCAAATCCGCGGTCAACGACAAGACGGTTGCCATCATGCTGGAGTTGATCCAGGGCGAGGGCGGTATCCATATCGCCGGCCAGGAATATGTTAAAGCGATCCGTCGCTTATGTGATGAACGCAAGATCTTGCTTGTGGTCGATGAGATCCAAACCGGCATGGGGCGCACCGGCGAGATGTTTGCCTTCAAACATTACGGCATAAAACCAGATATCATGACGCTTGCCAAAGCTTTAGGCGGTGGTTTACCGATAGGCGCCATGATCGTTGATTCCAAATTAGCCGGTGTTTTTAAACCTGGCATGCACGGTTCCACATTTGCCGGAAGTCCGCTGGTCTCCAAGGCAGCTTTAGCTGTGCTGAAGGTTATGGGGGACGGAAAAGTTTTAAAGAATGTTAAGGCGCTTGAGCCATATCTGAGGGATAAACTTAATGCGATTAAAGATAAATTCTCCTGCGTTGTCGATGTCCGTGGTGTGGGATTGATGTTCGGGGTTGAGCTCAAAGACGACATTGGACCTAAGATATTCGCAAAATGCCTCGAACATGGCCTGATCATCAATTGCACGCAGGGCAATGTTCTTCGCATCATGCCGGCATTGATCGTAACGAAAAAACAGATCGACCGCGCGGTCAATATTTTAGGCCGGTCCATCGAAGAAGTTTTGGCTCAATCATAAACAGGAAGTGGTCATGAAAAGAGATTTCATAACTGAATATGATCTGACGAATAATGAGATCGCGCAGATCTTCCGTCTGACAACGGAGTTGAAAAAGGGCAGGCGTAAATTCGCCCCGCTATTAAAGAACAAAACCGTTGGCTTGGTCTTTCAAAAGCCGTCCTTGCGCACGCGTGTATCCTTTGAGGTCGGCATCCGTCAGCTGGGAGGCAATTGCATCTATTTGGGGCCGGACGAGATCAATCTCGGTAAAAGGGAATCCATCCCCGATGTTGCCCAGGTCTTATCGCGTTATCTGGATGTGATCGTGGCCCGTGTTTTCTCACATAACGATGTGGTCATGCTCGCTAAACATTCAACGATCCCGGTCATTAACGGGTTATGCGATCTGTATCATCCATGTCAGGCCATGACCGATGTGTATTCGGTCGTGGAGAAGTTCGGTACGCTCAAAAAGAAGACCTTGGCTTATATCGGCGACGGTAATAATGTGTGCCATTCTCTGATGCTGGTCTGTGCCAAGATGGGTTTGAACATGACGATCGCCACACCGCCAAATTATGAACCCAATGAAGAGATCCTAACAACGGCCCAGGAATTGGCCCGAAAGACAGGGGTTGGGATCAGTGTTTCCCGTGATCCCAAAGAAGCGGTCAATGGCGCGCATGTCATTTATTCCGATGTCTGGGTGAGTATGGGGCAGGAAGAAGAGACCCAGCGCAGACTTAAGGATTTTCAGGGGTTCCAGATCAACAGCGATCTCGCAAGCCTTGCCGACAAGAATTACATCTTTATGCATTGCCTTCCGGCGCACCGCGGCCAGGAGGTCACCGAGGATGTGATCGACAGCAAACACTCGGTCATCTTTGACCAGGCCGAGAACCGCCTGCATGTGCAGAAGGCGATCATGATGTTTTTATTAAGTCAGAAGTCCAAAGTCAGAAGTCAGAAGAAGAAATGAATCTTTTCTTCGGACTTCTGTCCTCTGACTTCGGACTTGGCAGTTCAATTAAATTAAGGAGCTTCACATGAAAAAAGTCGTTCTTGCATATTCCGGCGGACTGGACACATCCTGCCTGATCCGTTGGCTCAAAGATAAGGGATATGAGGTCATCGCGTATATGGCCGACGTTGGACAGGGTTCGGATTTTAAGACCTATGAAAAACGCGCGCTGATGACGGGCGCCTCCAAGGTTTATATCCTGGACTTAAAGAAAGAATTTGTTGAGGATTATGTGTTCCCGGCGCTGAAAGCCGGCGCGGTGTATGAGCATAAATATTATCTGGCGACCGCGTTGTCCCGTCCTTTGATCGCCAAGCATCAGGTCAAGGTCGCTCAAAAAGAAAAAGCCACCGCGATCGCTCACGGATGCACGGGCAAAGGCAATGATCAGGTGCGATTTGAGGTCACGGCCAAGATCCTTGCGCCTCATTTGGAGTTGCTGGCGCCGTTACGCACATGGGAATTCAAGACTCGCGATGAGGAAATTGATTACGCCAAGCGTAACAATATTCCGATCGATGTCAGTAAAAAAAGCCCCTACAGCACGGACATCAATCTTTTCGGGCGTTCGATCGAGTGCGGTGTTTTGGAAGATCCCTGGGCTGAACCGCCGGAAGAAATTTATTACATGACCAAAGACCCGCTGAAGTGCCCAAACAAGCCGACTTATGTCGAAGTTGAATTTGAGAAGGGAATTCCGGTCAAGGTCGATGGTAAAAAGTATGCGCCGGTCGATCTGATCAACAAGCTCAATGAGCTGGGCGGCGCAAATGGTGTCGGGCGGGTGGATATGGTGGAGAACCGCCTGGTCGGGATCAAATCCCGCGAGATTTACGAAAACCCTGCCGGTACCATCATGCATACGGCGCATCGTGAATTAGAAGCATTGGTCCTCGATCGCGAGACACTGCATTATAAACATCAGATCTCACATCGTTACGCCGAGATGACGTATTACGGTCTCTGGGAGACGCCGCTTAAGAAGCAACTGGATGCCATGGTCGATAAGATGCAGGAACGCGTCAGCGGCACGGTCCGGTTGAAGCTATTCAAAGGCAATTGCAACGTCGTCGGCCGAAAATCGCCATTCTCGCGTTACAACGAGGAATTGGCGACCTACGGTGATAAAGATAAATTCGACCAGAAATTGGCCGAAGGATTCATTCGGTTGTGGGGAATGCCATATTAGCGTAATCGGCGCTGGTGGTAAGTGGTACGTGATAAGTGGCAAGGGGTTTCTTACCACATACCACTGATCAGTGAAAAGTTGGCTATACCACGTACCACTATGCACAAGGAGAATAAGATGTCCAAACTCTGGGGATCGCGGTTTCAGTCAGGCACAAGCAAAGTTGCCGACAAATTTACTTTCAGCATCAATTACGATTACCGTCTGGTGAAGTGCGATATTTTGGGCAGTATCGCGCATGCGCAAATGCTGGGTAAATGCGGTATCATCCCGCTTAAGGATTCCACCGCAATCGTCGGTGGTTTACAAAAGATCCTTAAGAAGATCGACGAAGGCAAGTGGATGTTTGATTCAAGCGAAGAGGACATTCATTCGAACGTTCAGACTGAGTTAAAGAAACTGATAGGAGCTCCGGCGGACAAACTGCATACGGCGCGGTCCCGTAACGACCAGGTCGTGCTGGATGTGAAGATGTATTGCAAGGACCGTATCTCTGCTATGATCTCCGGAATAACAGATGTGCAAAAAGCGGTCCTGAAGCTTGCCCAGAGCAGCCAGGATGTCATCATTCCGGCGTACACTCATCTGCAGGCGGCACAGGTCGTTCTTTTGCCGCATCACTTGCTTGCGTATATTGAAATGCTCGAGCGTGACAAATCGCGGTTATACGGCTGCTGGAAACGTACGGACGTGATGCCGCTGGGCAGCTGCGCGCTTTCCGGATCGTCTTTGCAAACGGACCGCAAGTTCGTTGCCAAACAGTTGGGGTTCTTTGAAGTTTCCGCCAACAGCATGGACGCGGTCAGTGACCGTGATTTCATTGTCGAATTTATTTCCGATATGGCCATTATTGCCATGCATCTGTCCCGGATGTCGGAAGACCTGATGATTTGGGCGACCAAAGAGTTTGATTTTATTGATATCGACTGGTCGTTCTGCACGGGGTCATCGATCATGCCGCACAAAAAGAATCCCGATGTGGCGGAGTTGATGCGCGGCGCGTCATCGCAATTCCCCGGAGCGCTGGTTGAAATTCTAACGCTCTTAAAGGGCTTGCCTTTGACGTACAACCGGGATATGCAGTTGGATAAACCGGTCATGTTCCGATCGGTTGAGGCAATGCAGGACATGCTGGGCGTCATGGCCGGTTTATTCGGCAACATTACTGTAAAAAAGGAAGTTGTGGCCAAGAGGATCAATGATGAGTCTTTTTTCTCGGTCGACATCCTGGAGTATTTGATCAAGAAAGGCGTGTCCTATCGTGAGGCGCACGATTTGGTGGGAACCATAGTCAAGGAATGTTTAGATAAGGGCAAAAAGATCTCAAGCCTTTCAGCTGCGCAGTTAAAACGTTTTTCCAAACATCTGAATGCCGACGTAAAAAATCTTTTAAATCCGAAGATGTCTGTTAGAATTAAAAAATCATTCGGGTCGACGAACCCCCAAATGGTCCAAAAGCAGATCTCCGTCTGGAAAAGACGTTTGAAATAAAGGCTAAAAATGCACGATTTTCATTTTAGAAAAGGCGAGTTGCATTGTGAGGATGTCAAGGTGAGCAGTATCGCCAAGTCCGCGGGCACGCCGTGTTATATCTACAGCTATAAGACGCTGGTCGATCACTTCACCAAGATCCAGAAGGCGTTCGCGCCTGTTAGCCCGATCATCTGTTTTGCCATGAAGGCCAACGA
>CAZLRE010000045.1:6447-10212 GCA_964561885.1 uncultured Planctomycetales bacterium
GAAATTTCTCAAGCTGACCGGGCAGACCGAGGCCATCGACTACCGGACCGCCAATTTCCTGCATGCCGACCTCACCATGGAGGAGTTCGAGACCATGCAGAAAGAGCGCAAGGAATCGCTCCTCGGCTTTGCCATGAAGGCCAACGACAGCCTGTCGGTGATCAAAGCTTTGGTCGATCAGGGGGCAGGTCTCGACATAGTTTCGTTAGGAGAGCTTAAAAAGGCAAGGATCGTCAAAGTCGATCCGCAGAAAATTGTTTTTGCTTCGGTCGGCAAGACCCGCGAGGAGATCGAAGAGGCTATTAACACTCGCATCCTCTTTTTCAACGTCGAGTCGTTGCCTGAGCTTGAACGCATCAATGCCATCGCCAAATCTATGGGCAAGGTGGCAAGCGCGGCCATCCGCATCAACCCGGATGTGCAGGCGCCGACGCATGATTTTATTACGACCGGTACATTAAAAAAGAAATTCGGTATTGATCTGAAGACCACACGCCAGATCTTTTGCAACCGCAAAAAATATCCGAATGTCAATATCAACGGCGTTCATATCCACATCGGTTCCCAGATCACATCCGGGAAACCGTTCGTGGGTGCGATCCAAAAGACCGTTGAGTTCATCAATGAGCTTAGACGGGACGGCATTCATATCGAATATCTTGATATCGGCGGAGGATTGGGTATCATCTATAAGGATGAAAGGCCCCAGACGGCACAGCAATATGCCGATCTGGTGTTGCCGATCCTGAGAAATACGGGTCTTAAGATCATCATGGAGCCCGGACGGTTCATTGTAGGCAATGCCGGTATCTTTGTGACCAAGGCATTATATTTGAAGGATAATGGTTTTAAGAAATTCTTGGTGGTTGACGGCGGCATGAACGACCTTATCCGTCCGTCGTTGTATGATGCGTATCACGAGATCGTTCCTGTCAAAGAGACCAAGGCCAAGAAGATCAAGGTCGATGTGGTCGGGCCCATTTGTGAGAGCGGGGATTTCTTCGCGCATGATCGTCTGATCCCCAAGGTCAATGACGGGGATCTTTTAGCGGTCATGAGCGCCGGGGCTTACGGCTATGTGATGGCAAGCAATTATAATGTCCGCGGCCGCGCGCCGGAGGTCATGGTTAAAGGCAAAGAGTTTGAAGTTATTACCAAGCGGGAGACGTTTGAAGATTTAATTAAGGGAGAATCCATCGCGAGTTTCTTGACGAAGTGATCCGGGAATTGAATTATGCGTAAAATACCTTTTATTAAAATGGCAGGCGCCGGCAACGATTTCGTGGTCCTTGAACACGACCAGAGTTTGGATTATACCGAACTTGCACCGAAGATCTGCGCGCGTCAGACGGGTGTAGGCGCGGACGGGATCCTGGTTTTCGATAAATCTGCCAGCACGGATTATAAAATGCGCATCATCAATGCCGACGGTTCTGAGGCTGAAATGTGCGGCAACGGTGCGCGGTGCATGGCGGCTTACATCGTGTCAAAGTTCTTACCCAAGAAGAAACTTTTCGGGATGGAGACCCTGGCCGGGACCATCCTTGCCGAAGCGGAAGGTGAGATCGCCAAAGTGCGTTTGAGCGATCCTAAAGATTATCGTCCCGGGATCCCGCTTACCATTGCGGGTAAGAAATTGCAGGTCGATTATATCGATACCGGCGTTCCGCACGTCGTAGTTTTTGTGGAAAAATTGCGCGAGATCGATGTCAACGCCTTGGGCTCGGTCATCCGCAATCACGGACAATTCAAGCCGCGGGGTACCAACGTGAATTTTGTCGAGATGGTCCGCGAAGGCCATGTGGAAGTGCGCACATTCGAACGCGGTGTTGAAGGCGAGACTTTGGCCTGTGGCACGGGCAGTGTGGCCTCCGCGATCATTTCTTTTATCCATGCGAATCCGAAAGTCAAAGAGCGCGTGGATGCGTCCATGAAAGTGCTCACTAAAAGCACGGAACTTCTGGAAGTGTCATTTGATCTGTTAGAAGGCAACAAGATCACCAACGTTTGGTTGAAAGGCTCGGCGCGGTTCATCGCGGCCGGCGAATATTATTTACAGTAACCTGCACTTGCAAGAGGAGAATCCATGTTCAAGGGGTCCATTGTCGCGATCGTAACGCCGTTTAAAGGGGATGCGGTTGACGAAGCAAAATTAAAAGAACTGATCGAATGGCAGATCAAAAACGGCACTCACGGCATCGTCCCTTGCGGAACAACGGGTGAGTCTCCGACGCTTTCCGAAAAAGAACATGAGCATGTGATCAAGTTTACGGTTGATACGGTAGCCAAACGTGTTCCTGTGATCGCCGGCACCGGATCCAATTCAACGGCTGAAGCGGTCCACATGTCCAAGTATGCGGCTAAGGTCGGAGCGGACGGATGCCTGGTCGTGACCCCGTACTATAATAAACCCACCAACCGCGGTCTTTATCTGCATTTCAAGGCGGTGGCGGACAGCGTTAAGATCCCCATCATTCTGTATAACATTGCTGGACGCACTGGTAAGAATATCGAGCCGGAATTGATGGCCAAGCTGGCGCAGGATTGTAAGAATATCGTGGGTGTCAAAGAGGCTTCCGGTTCCTTGGAGCAGATGCAGCGCATCCGAGAAGTTTGTCCAAAGGATTTTATCCTTTTGTCCGGCGATGACGCGCTGACGCTTCCGTTGTTGTCTATCGGCGGTGTCGGTGTGATCTCTGTCGCGGCCAATATCGTTCCCAAGGATGTGGCCGGCGTCATCAATGCCTTTAACAAGGGCGATCTTAAAACTGCCCAAGCTTTGCATGCCAAGCTTCAGCCGTTGATCCGGGCATTGTTTATCGAAACGAACCCTATTCCGGTCAAAACGGCCTGTGAATTGATGGGTCTGTGTTCAAGCAATATGCGTTTGCCGTTGTGCGATATGGAAGATGTCAATCTCGCCAAGCTCAAAGTGGCCATGACCGCTTACGGGCTTTTGAACCATAAAGGAAAAGTGGAGTTGGCGCATAAGTAGTCAGCAGTTTTCTGTCAGCGGTCAACGGTTTCGGCAGACAGTTGATGGTTTACTGATGACTTTTTAAGGAGCAATATGATCAAACTCGCTATCAGCGGTTGTCAGGGAAGAATGGGGCAAAGAATTCTGGATCTGGCCCTGCGCGATAAATCCTTTAAGGTTTCGTGCCTGCTGGAACATAAGGGACGTTCCGGTGTTTTGTCGACCACCTTTGGTCTTCCTGTCAGCTTTGATTCCAATGCGCTCAAAGGGAGCCAGGTCTTAATTGAGTTTACTTCCCCTGAGGCCACGCTTGAACATATCAAGATCTGCCAGAAATACGGAGTCAAGATGGTCATCGGCACGACAGGTATGACAAAAGAACAGGTGGCCCAGATCAAGAAGGCGTCCGCCAAGATCCCCATCGTCTATTCATCGAATATGTCCGTCGGGGTTAATTTGGTTTTTGCGCTTATCCGGCACGCCGCCAAGGTCACGGGTAAGAATTACGCCATGCATTTAACGGAAACACACCATATCCATAAAAAAGATGCTCCGTCAGGAACTGCCAAAACAATGGCGGAGATCGCTGAAGAACATTCCAAAAGTAAAATGGCCAATGTCGATTCCATCCGTGAGGGGGAGGTTATCGGGGATCATGAGCTCATTTTTGATTCTCCGGTTGACCGCATTTCGATCAGCCATCACGCCAAGACGCGCGATATTTTTGCTGAGGGTTCACTTGTTGCTGCCAAGTTCCTGGCCAAGCAGAAAAAAGGTTTGTTTAACAT
>CAZLRE010000046.1:0-6788 GCA_964561885.1 uncultured Planctomycetales bacterium
CTCGAGGGCAAAATGGCCTGCGCGGACTGCCACAGTTCCCACGGCCCTGATGCCCGTCCATGGACCACAACATCTCTGGATTCGGTGAATGAAACATGTACCAAGTGCCACAAGGAACAGCGCGGTCCGTTCGTCTGGGACCACGAGGTTTTGCGTGAAGGGTGCACGACATGCCATAAGGTCCACGGTTCGATCAATGACAAGATGCTGGTGGCCCGTGACAACAATCTGTGTTTGCGCTGCCATGCCCAGGTGAATTTTCCGACGATCGGTAAATCAAGCCATAGCGGCCGTCTTCCGGCGGGAAGCTGTTTTTCCGGCGGATGCCATACGGCTGTTCACGGATCCAATTTCGACGCGCATTTGCGTTATTAAGGAAGAGGTGCTCTCATGAATGCCCAGTTCAGCTGGTTTAAATGTTCACTCAGTGTCATTGCGGCGGTGATCCTGGCGGTCCCGGCCGGCGCTCAGGAGTCTTCGGGGCCCGGGCTTTCGATGACGTATATGCCTTTGGGCATTGTTACGGTCAAGGGCGATGTTGAGCGGTTCCAGCAGCAAAACTGGATCTCCAACGGATATTCCTGGGGGTTCAAGGACATTCTTTACAGCAAGGACCTGGGAGACGGTCTGAGCCTGACCTTCGACGGCAAAACGATCCCCAATGAGAATGATAACGAAGCGCATTTGTCATTGACCAAGAAAGATGTCGGTTTCATGGATATCGCCTATGATTCCTTCAAGAAGTATTACGACCCCACAGGCGGGATCTATCCGCTGTTCTCGACTTTGAACAGCGCCCAGGTGTCGGAAGACCTTAATATGAACATGGGCCGTTTCATGCTAGAGGTGGGAACACCGAAAGATGATGTGCGCGGCGTGAGCGTTGTGTATGAGCATGATATCAAAGACGGAAAGAAGTCGCGTCTGACCTGGACAGCGGCCAAGGAAGGGGCGACCACCCGTGACATCGGACCTTCCTGGCAGCAGGTGGAGGAAGTCACTAATGCGATCACATTAAAAGGACGCACCGAGATCAAGGGTGTTGCTCTTAAGGGCCAACAGCTTTTTGAAAAGACCCGCATCAATTCTTTCCGTGAGGAAAGAAGTCTTGCAACAACGGGTGTCGCGGCCGATACCAAGATCCGCCGTCAAAAGCAGGAACCGGATTCCAATCTGCTTGCCACCACACTTGAGGCCAGCAAATGGTTAAATGAGGACAAGACTTTTTTGGGTTCGGGTTACCGTTATCAGCATCTCAACGCCAGGGAATTGGAGTATCTCAATGAATTTGACGCCAGCGGCGTTCCGGCTGCTTATTCCAATCCGAAAAATAAATATGACGCCTGGGCCAAGAATGATTACGACAGTCATATCTGGACCGGACATATCATGACCAAACTCACCGGCGATCTGGCTTTCAATGCGAAAATGAGGGCCGAGGCCGCGGCCAGGCGCGGGCATTCAATTTATCCGGATGATTCGACAAGCCCGCCGGACGGGATCGCCAACACCACGAACATCAACGAGGTTGAGAACAAGATCGGCGGGTTCGGAGAAAACATTTCCCTGCGCTATAGCGGTATTGCCCGCACCAGCGTTTATACCGAGCTTGATATGAGCCAAACCCGCAATTGGCTGGATGAACGGCTCTTTCAGATCCCCGGCCAAAGCGGCGCCACAGGATCATCCGATTTCAACCGGGAGACGGTGACCTATATCAGCAAAACGAATGTGACGGTCGGCGCCAGAAGCGTTCCGGTGCGCTGGCTTAATTTCACAGTTCAGGCCAGACAGAAATGGGAAGTCAATGATTACGACGACATTTGGGAAACCGGCGCGGCCGGAAGCGCCAAATCCGCGTGGATCGATGCCATGGGGATCAAAGGCTCGGAAGTCTCCAGCCGGATCACCTGGAAACCTTTGAAATGGCTGCATCCGTCATTTCGGTATCAATTTTTCAATAACACATACATCACGCGCATTGAGAATAATATCAATGAAAGCGAGGCAGACCAGGTATCGCACGTCTTTACCTACGATCTGTTTATCCAGCCCAGCGACGAGCTGTTGTTTGATTTTGCTTATTCGAAGAATGACAACAAAATATCCACGCTGGCCGCAGGCGGTTCGGGATCGCCGCAGATACCCGGGTTCATTTCAAATTCGGACAGCTGGATGGCGAGCGCCAGCTACGCTCCCAACGAAAAATTGAGTTTCACTAATGTGTTCACTTATTCGAATGCCACCAACTACGACAACTTTTCTTCGATCGGTCTTGCGTACGGCGCTGACTTTGATAAGTATGACATCACGCTGGAAGCGGATTGGAAGCCGAAGGAAGACCTGTCTGTTAAGCCGCATTACGCGTATTACTTTTATGAGCCGGGTTCGTCCTACGACAACGGCGGATACAGGGCGCATGTGATGTGGCTGGATATCAGCGTGAAATGGTGATCCTGTCAGGGAACGCCCAGTAGTCCGTTGTGAATTGAGACATATGGTTTCAGACAAAAAAGAGTGGAAATATTCGAGGTATTTTTATAATCCAGTAACATATGCCGGTGTCGTTCTGGCATTGCTTTTTTTTATCATCGAATGTTTTCTATTCGGGCTGGATTTCCTGGATAAAGGTTCGAACGTTTATCTGGGGATATTCACCTACATCATCCTTCCGCCGTTTATCTTCCTGGGCCTTATTCTTATCCCGGTCGGTGCTCTGCTAAAGAAAAGACGCAGGGACAAGGGGCTTCCCGAATCCCAGAGCACCAAGATCCAGATCGACCTGACAAACCCCCAGCACCGCAACGCGTTCTTTGTTTTTATCATCGGGACGACCGTCCTTTTAGTGATGACCGCGATCGGTTCTTACAAAGCGTATCATCATACGGAATCAGTGCTGTTTTGCGGGGTGACCTGCCATGGGGTCATGACGCCGCAGTATACGACCTATCAGCATTCGCCGCACGCGCGTGTCAAATGCGTTGAGTGCCATATCGGTGAGGGGCCCGACTGGTATGTTCATTACAAGCTCGAAGGCGCGCGCCAGCTGTATCACTTTATCAAGAACGATTACGCCAAGCCGATCCCTGTTCCTGTCAAAACCCTGCGTCCGCCGACCGATACCTGTCAGCGGTGCCACTGGCCGGAGAAATTCTACGGCGCCAAGGAGATCAGGAAAACTTACTATTCGACCGAGGATCCGCAGGCCAAAGATTGGATCCTGCGTATGCTCATCAATGTGGGAGGCAACAGCCAGCACAATGAAGGCATTCATGCCCACATGAACATCAATACCGATGTTTATTATGTGGCGGATGATGACGCGCGCCAGAACATATCATGGGTCAAAAGCGTTTCACATGACGGCAAGGAAACCATCTACACGAGCCCGGATTCGAAATACAAAGACATGACGCCGCCAGAGAATTTGATCCGTAAAATGGATTGCCTCGACTGCCACAACCGCCCGACGCACCATTTTTATGCGCCGTACCAGCTGGTGAACAAGGCGTTCAATCTGGGGAAAATAAACACCGGCATCCCGGGCATCAAATCCAAGATCATGGAACTTCTCTCGGCCCAGTACACCGATAAAGACAAGGCGCTCGGAGAGATCGAAACCAAGTTGCGCAATTATTATGTGGAGAACCATTTTGATTATTATCAGGCGCACAAGACCGATGTGGAAGAGGCCATTGTCCAGGCCAAGACAATGTACAGCGACAATTTCTTTCCGGAGATGAGAACGCGCTGGGACAACCGGCCGGACCATATCGGCCATTTGTGGTCCAACGGCTGTTTCCGCTGCCACGACGGGGCGCACGCCACTGCAGAGAATAAGGTCATCTCCAAAGATTGCAATATTTGTCATACCATCATCGAACAGGGACCGGCCGGAGAGACTTTAACAAACACGAACGGCCTTGAGTTCGTCCATCCGTTCGCAGACGACGGTTTATGGAAGGAATCCAACTGCGCGGATTGCCATACCGGAAGCTGAACAAAAATTGATCGACCATCCAGGTTTGTTGATGCTATAGTACAAACCTCTAATCTTCCGTCTAAACAACTCCACTATTAAGGAACTAGCCATGAAGAATCGTTTTTTTAATTCGGTCGTTTTGATGAGTGTTGTTTGTTTTGCTGTTACTGCCGGCGCTGTGGAAAAGCGCACGTTCCAGGAAGTCAATATCGAACCTGAACACGAGCAGGCCTCCCAGCAAGCCGACCCTCATGCCTTCATGGGTGAGATGCCGGATGATGACATCCATGCCGCATTTCGCAAAAATCAGGGCGCGGTTCCTGATATGGGAGCGATGCCGGATGATGATATCCACAAACAATTTAAGACCGGCGGCCCGTCCATGTCCGGAGGCATGGCCATGGACCCCGCGCTTATGAATTCGGTCGCCCCGACCGCGTTGTCCTGGACGACACCGGAAGGCTGGCAGGAAGAAAAGGGCAGCGGGATGAGGGTCGCCACCTTTAAGGCGGGCGAAGGCGACCTGGCTGTTGAGACTTCGGTGATTTCTTTGGCCGGAAGCGCCGGCGGCATGGCCGCCAATGTCGGCCGCTGGATGGGACAATTGAATTTGGAAGTTCCCTCTAATGTAGAGCTGGATGAATTTATTAACAGACAGGAGAAGATCAAGACGTCATCAGATCTCGCGGTCACGCTGATCGATTTTACTCAGCTGCAGAAGGACTCTTCCGCGGAAACGCCCAGCATGATCGCGGCCGTGGTCGAAGGCGCGGGCAATCAGGTGTTCTTTAAAATGACCGGGTCCAAAGGAGCGGTCCAGAAGTATTTTGACGCGTTCAAAGCTCTGGTCGGGTCATTGAAGGATGGTTCGGGCGCATGAGTTTTCGAAGGAAACTTCTAACCGTCAGGCCGATCGTAAGGCTTGCGTCGATCAAGATCACGCTGGTGTGTCTTCTTTTGTTGTTCTTTCTGACGCTGGGCGGGACCATTGCCCAGGTGTCCGACGGTCTTTATGTGGCCCAGCAGCGTTATTTTGAATCCTTCTTCTTCCTGCTTTTTGGTTTCCTGCCGTTCCCGGGCGCTCAATCGGTCATGTGGGTGCTCTTTGTGAACTTGGTGTGTGTCGCTTTGGTCCGTTTTACTTTCCAATGGAAACAGGCCGGCATCATGATCATTCACAGCGGGCTTTTGCTTTTTCTGATTTCCGGTTACGTGACCATGCATTCAACAACGGAAAGTCAGGTCACCCTGGCCGAAGGTCAGGCGTCGAATGTGTCTTTGGCGTACCACGATTGGGAGATCGCGTTGTGGGAAGATGTCCCTCAAAAGCAAGCATCAACGCGGGAACGCACCATTGTTTCGCTCGACCCGCTGACCATGACGGCCGGCCGGTCCTATCCGGTCAATGAATTTCAGACGGAACTGACGCTTAAAAAGTATTACAAGAATTGTCAGATCGCCAAACGCACCGGCGCGGTCATGGAGTTTGAACAGTTGGACCTTTCCCCGGAGGCGGAGAAAAATTCGCCGTGCGCCGTTGTCTCGTATGAAGCCCAAGGTCAGAAACCGGCGGACATTTATCTGCACGGGGATTTTGATGTGGCGCGTACCATCAAACTGGGTGAGAAGACGGTCAATGTCCTGTTGCGGCTTAAACGGTATCCGCTGCCGTTTATCATCAAGCTCAAGGATTTCAGGAAAGAGGAGCACCCGGGCACGACCACGCCGCGGAGTTTTCAAAGTCTGGTCGAGGTCATTGAGAACGGCGTTGCCAGGGAGAAACTGATCCAGATGAACGAACCGCTGCGCTTCAACGAATACACGCTTTATCAGGCGTCATTTACCGACGGTTCGCGCGGGCGGGAGACCTCGACCTTTGCGGTCGTGAGGAATTCCGGACGGGTCCTGCCGTACATATCAACGTTCGTCACGTTCTTCGGTTTGGTGGTGCATTTCGGGATGGCGGCTGTTCTATCCAAGAGAAGGAAACATGTTTAAAAGGATCATAGTTCTATCCATGGCGGTTTTGTTTTCGTTGGCCGGGGTTTTTTCATCGTCGGCAAACGTCATGTGTCCTTTGGACAATCTCAAGCCCAAACAGGTCGGGTCTTTGGATGCGCTTAAACGCGTGCCGGTCTTAAACCAGGGCAGGATCAAACCCTTTGAAACTTTTGCCAAATCGTTTTTGCTGCAGCTTTCGGGCAGGGACAGTTACAAAAAGCAAAGCGCGCTCCAATGGATGGCCAAATTCCTTTTCGCGCCGAGATCCACGTATAACGACAAGGTTTTCCTGGTCAACCATCCCGAGATCCTCGAGGCATTGAAGGTCAAGCCGGTCAAGAACCGCAAATATTCTTTCAACCAGCTCAATGGCGGTTACGAAAAGCTCGAAGAATTGGCCCGGGTCATCAGCCAGATCGATGACAAGAAGCAGTCGGTGGTGGATAAAGAGATCCTGCGCGTATACAGCAACGTGGTTTTATACAGCCGTTTGTCGGGCGCTTTCACCTTCGCGCTCGCGCATCCGGATTTTACGCTGAATTCTCCTGAGACCGTCAAGGCGCTCGGGCTTCCTGAGGGACAAACGCAATTTAGTTTCTACGAGATCTATAGCCAAGTGGGGGTGCTTGCCCAGTTGGCGCACCAGAAGGGGGATCTCAAGGACGGGAAGGTCTCCCAATTACAGAAAGATACGGCTAATCTTTTGAGTTCGATTTCTTTCTGGGAACAGCATTACGCCCAATGTCCTTTCGGATTGATCCCGTCAATTTCGCTTCAGGACGAACAATGGATGAGCCCTATGGAT
>CAZLRE010000046.1:6798-10183 GCA_964561885.1 uncultured Planctomycetales bacterium
GGTTTCAGGGATCCGGTGTATCAGCCCGAGATCAAACACCTGCGCGATGCGGCAGTTGCATACTGGAACGGCGAACAGCTGGCCTTTAACGCGGCGGTGCGTCTTTATGAGGAATCGGTCGTCAAGCGGGTCTCGGCCAAGGAACGCAAGGCGATCTCCTTGATATCCATGGAGCTTTTTTATAATCGCTTCAACGGTTTGTTCTGGGCGGGGTTGTTCTACGGTCTTGGGTTGCTGGTCTTTTTGCTGTCGCTGTTATCCGAAAAGCCGTGGATGTACCGGAGCATGATGATCTTGACGGTGTTTGGTTTTGCCGCGCATCTTGCGGCGCTGGCGCTCAGGGTCATCATCATGTCCCGTCCGCCGGTGAGCAATCTGTTCGAAACATTTGTGTTCGTCGGCGCTTTTTGCGTGTTCATGGGTTTGATCATGGAAAAGGTCAATAAAAGCTGGATCGGACTTATTGTGGCCGATGTCTGCGGTGTGATCATGCTCGCGATCGCAAGCAAGTTCGCCAACGACGGGGACACCATGCAGATGCTCATCGCCGTCCTGAATTCCAATTTCTGGTTAAGCACGCACGTGATCGCGATCACCGTCGGATATGCCGGCTGCTGTGTGGCGGGCATCATGGGGCATATTTATGTCCTGCAGGCGTTAAGCCAGCCCGGGAACCAAAAGCGGCTGGATAACACGTACCAGAACATGCTCGGCGTTCTGGGGTTCGGTCTGACGATGTCCTTTTTAGGCACTGCGTTAGGCGGTGTTTGGGCTGATCAATCCTGGGGCCGTTTCTGGGGCTGGGATCCCAAAGAGAACGGTGCGCTCATGATCGTTCTGTGGAGCGCGATCGTTTTCCACGCGAAGATCGCCAAGGTCATCAATCCTCTCGGAGTTGCGGTCGGATGCATCCTGGCTTTGGTGGTCGTGATGTGGGCGTGGTTCGGGGTCAATCTTTTGAGCATCGGTCTTCATTCTTACGGTTTTGCCTCAGGCGTTGCCGGCGGATTGATCGCATACGTCATCGCTGAGGTGGTCTTCATTTCCGTCTCCGTCATTGTCCTCGGACGTAAAAACATCAAATTTTAAAAGATCCTTCCTGTTGCGTTGGATATATCCATTGATAAATGACCGTCCCTTCATTAGAATAAACCGGTTTTAAATTTGTCCGCCCAACAGTAATAATCGTTGAACCCAAAAGGAGTATGTATGGACGTTAGAATTCTTAGAGCTGTTGTTTTAGGTATGATCTTGTCTTCGGTTGTTTTGACCGCTCAGGCGCAGGACGCGGCTGCTAAACCAAAAGTTGGCGCGGCCAAACAGCCGGCCATGAGCGATGAACAAAAAGCCAAAATGGCCTTGATGCAGGAGTATATGACGGTCAACGAACATCATAAATTCTTTGAATCCCTGACCGGAACATGGAACGCCAAAGTCGAACTTTGGATGGAACCCAACACAGAACCGGAGGTTTCCGAAGGCACCAGTGAAGGGAAGATCATCATGGGCGGGCGTTTCCTGGAGCAGACCTATAACGGCACGGCCATGGGCCAGCCCTTTGAAGGCCGCGGCATTATCGGATATGACAACATGAAAAAGGAATACACCACCATCTGGTTCGACAACATGGCAACCGGAATCATGACCGGATCGGGCCAGTACAATCCGCAAAGCAAGATCCTCATCACCGAAGGCAGTATGTCCTGCCCCATGACCCAGCAAAGTAAACGATGGTACCGGGACGTTCTGACATTCACCGACGCGGATAACTATACCTACGAAACATACATGAGAGACTTAAGAGGCGTGGAATTCAAGTCCATGGCCATCACATACAGCAGGGTCCGTTAAGATCCGCCGGGGCGTTCTTGAGAACAGGAACGCTTCATTTTCTTGCATTTAAGGAGGGATTATGGACATCCGTCGGATTTTGATCGCGGTGATCGTCTTTGCGTCCGTTGTATCAACCGGAGAAAGCCATGCGGGCGGCAAAGAAAAAATGCTGACGCACCAGCATAAAACGCCGGGCGCCATGTGCCAAGAATGCATGCAGGAATTCATAACCCCGAATGCGAACCATGAACTTTTAAGATCCCTGGAAGGTTCCTGGACTGCGACTATCGCGTTTCGCGCCACAGCGCAGACCCCTGTTTCCACGTCGCAGGCAACGGTCGAATCGCGCATGATCTTGGGCGGGCGTTATCTTGAACGGATCATCAGGGGGCGCGATGATGGTTTCGAGGCGCGCATCGTGAGCGGTCATGACAATTTCCGCGGTGAATACACCAGCATGTGGTTCGACAATATGTGCACCGGCATGATCACCGCATCAGGTCGGTTCGACCCGAAGACAAAGACCATCAACGAAGAAGGAAGCATGTCCTGCCCCATGACCGACCAGGCCCACCGGTGGTTCCGTTCCGCGACCCGGATCATCGATGAGGACCATTATGTTTATGAGATGTTCAAGCGCGATGACGAAGGCGAAGAATTCAGCACCATGACCATTGAATATACGAAAATCCAATAAGGTTCATTATTCTCCAAAATTGACCTTCAAAGCTCTGGCTTGTCATGATCTGATAATGCGAGTATAATCCAGTCTTCCATCCAAATCTTTTTAAAGGCGGCATCGGGCCGCACTTTTCCTCTAAACGTTTGCTGCGTTCACAGTGGAGGTGTCTATGCGATCGACCGTTTTAGCGTTGTTGATGACGATGTTTGCCTTGTTCGGCAGTTCGCCGGCCGAGGCCGTGTTCGTGGATGTTTTCCGTGACGGGTATATTGATGATTTCACAAGGGATAAGAACATTCCGCCGGACGGGGTGCCTGATCGTCTTTCGGACACCAATGCGCTTCTGGCCGGACGCGGCGAGTTTTTCGATGAGTTTAATGCCTTTAATGTGGACAGCCGCGCGATCATGACGTTCGATGTCGCCTCTTTCGCCGGCATGCAGTTGTCGTCCGCTTATCTCTTGGGATATGCAACACGCGTTGACAATAAAGGCTCGTTCGATCCTATCGCAGGCGATTTCTATCTGTATAGCGGGGATGGTTTGGTCGGGCTCGATGACTACAACGCCTCAGCGAGTGCGATAGGTTCCAGATCTTTCGCCGCTGATCCCCAGGGTTTTGATCTGGCGCCCTTTGAGCTGGATGTCAGATCTTCACTTCAAACCCTTCTGGATAATTCCAACTCATTCGCTGAATTCCGTGTCCAATCCGCATTGCCGACGGTGTTTATCAATGCCGGAGAAACAGACCCTGCGTCCGGATTCTCAACAGATCCCCGCTGGCCGGGGCCGAAGCTGGCACTGGAGTTCGAAGTGAATCCGACCGTGCCCGAGCCGGCGACAATGTTTTTACTGGGCGGCGGACTGGCAGC
>CAZLRE010000047.1:0-9956 GCA_964561885.1 uncultured Planctomycetales bacterium
CATATAAAAAAGTCCGAAGTCCGAAGTCCGAAGTCCGAAGGGAAAACCCATCTGACCTCTGACATCGGACTTCTGACCCTTCATTTCATCAATTTTACCATTTCCCTGACCGCTTGAGGCAAACCTACCATCATGGCGCGGCACATGATCGAATATCCCGTGTTCAACTCTTTGATCTCTTTGATCCGTGCGATGGCCGGAGTATTGTCATAATCCAGTCCGTGTCCGGCATTGACCACCAGACCCAAGGCATCGGCATAACGCGCCGTCTCGGCGATCTTCTTTAATTCTTGCGAACGGGACAAGCGTGTTTTCGCATCGGCATATCGTCCGGTGTGGATCTCGATCGCCTCGACATTTAAGTCGGCGCAGGCCGCGATCTGCCGCCGGTCAGGAGCAACGAACAGACTGACGATCGTTTTTATCGACTGAAAATCCGCAACAACATTCTTGAGCCTGCGGAAATTCCGAACAACATCCAGCCCGCCTTCGGTGGTGAGTTCCTGACGGCGTTCCGGAACAAGCGTGACCTGATCGGGTTTGACTTTAAAAGCGACTTTAATGATGCCAGGGTCAATGGACATCTCCAAGTTAAAACCCTTTCGCACGGCTTTACGCAGCGCCAAAACATCCTTGTCCTGGATGTGCCGCCGGTCTTCCCTTAAATGCGCCACAATACTGTCCGCTCCGTTCTTAAGACAGACCTTCGCCGCCGCAACAGGGTCCGGTTCAAAACCCCGTCGGGCCTGACGCAATGTGGCCACATGATCGATATTAACACCTAATTTAGGCATAGATTATTTCGTGTTGGGGGAATATGTGCTCGGGCCCAGCGTATGATGCCGCATCTCAGCGCTGATGTAAAACCAGGTGATGACCGCCAGGACAAGCGCGATGAGCTTAAGCATGAGATTGGATACGACAGGTTTTTTCATGATGTCACTTTTTCTTCTTGGTGGAACGGACAACAAGTTCTTTGAGGATATCGAAACACCGTTCGTTATTGGCCACCGGAATGAAGCGGCCGTCGCAGGCGATCGAAACCTCTCCGGTTTCCTCGGAGACCATGACCACGACCGCGTCGGTTTGCTCGGTCAACCCCACGGCGGCGCGGTGACGGGTCCCCGCGATCCTGCTGAAATTGGGATTATCCGACAAAGGAAAAAGGCAGGACGCCGCCAAGACACGGTCCCCCTTGGCTATGACCCCTCCATCGTGAAGAGGCGCTGTTGGCATGAAAATGCTTTGCAAAAGTGACGATGAGATCTTCCCTTCGATCGCAACACCGCTTTCGGTATAGGACGTCAGGCGCGTTTCACGTTCGATGGCAATAAGGCATCCTATCTTTTTCTTGGAAAGTTTGTACACCGCATCAACGATCTCATCAACGGAAGCGACAAGTTCCGCCTCGCCAAGACTGATGCTAAACAGATGTCCCTGGCCCAATCGCGCCAGCCCCTGCCTTAATTCCTGCTGGAAAATGATCAGGATCGCGATGATGGACAGCCCGAAGAATTTGGTCAAAAGCCAGATGATGGTGTCCAGTCCAAGGACCTGCGAGATCAAATACGCGATGACCAAGTAGGTGATCCCGCGCAACACCTGAAAGGCCCGCGTTCCTTCAAAGAACACGAGCATCCGGTAGAAGACAAACCAGAGGATCAATATCTCAAGGGTGGGTTTTAATATGGACCAAACAAAGAATGTCATGATAACGAAACCGCCGTCGGTTTTAAGATCGCATCGCACACGGACGCGACTTGTTTCATTTCTTTAACATCGTGAACGCGCACCATATGCGCGCCGCCCATGATCGCCGCCGCGACACTCGCCGCTGTCCCCCAGATGCGCCCTTCAACCGGCGCGTTCAGGACCTTCCCAATAAACGACTTGCGTGAAGTTCCGACAAGCAACGGCGCACTCAGAGAACGGAATTTTTGTAACTCATTTAAGATCTGCAGATTCTGTTCGGGAGTCTTGGCAAAACCAATTCCCGGATCAATCATGATTCTATCCGATTTAATCCCGGTGTCCAAACATTTTTCCAAAGATGTGGCCAGCTCCCGCACAATATCTCTGACGAGAGATCGGTATTTTGTCTTTGACTGCATGGTACGCGGATTCCCGCGCATATGCATGACAACGAACGCCGCGTCACTTTCCCTGATGATCTTCAAAAATCGCAGGGGAAGCTGTAAACCCATGACATTATTGATCATATCCGCTCCGGCATCCAGCGCCCGCTGGGCCACCTCCGGTTTTGACGTATCCACAGAGATCACAGCATCCGTCTTTTTACGCAAACGTTCAACCACCGGAATGACCCGTTTGATCTCTTCCCTAAGGTTCACCGACGGCGCCTGGGGACGTGTCGACTCTCCCCCGATATCTATGACATCGGCGCCGTCACGGATGAGTCTTAACGCATACGCGCAATCACGGGCAGGATCGCGCGAAGGGCGCGCCAGACGGCCATCGCCGCTAAATGAATCGGGCGTTAAATTGACAATGCCCATGACCATCGTCCGTTCACCAAGGACCAGACGACGACCACGGGCATTGATCACATATTTCTTTCGCAAAAAAGACACGGCCAAATTTAAGATTTCTGTTCGGGCGGATTGTTCACGGATACGGACTCGGCTGAATCCGATAATTTAGCGTTCGGCATATTCAGCAATACGCGCGCTTCATCAATATCAATGACTTCTTTTTCGATCAACCGCCGGGCCAGGATCTCCATTTTATCCCTGTGCTCGCTGAGCAATTTTCTGGCGCGGTGATAGGCCTCATCAACCAGCAGGTTAACTTCCTCATCGATCGTTTTAGCTGTTGAATCGCTGTAATCCTTTTCCTCGAACATGTCGCGGCCCAAAAACGGCTGCTGATGGAATTTCCCATACGCCTGTTTTCCAAGCTTATCGCTCATTCCGTAGACACAAACCATGCTGCGGGCGATCTTGGCCACGCGTTCCAGGTCGTTGGACACGCCTGTGGTGGTATCATTCAAACAAATTTCCTCTCCGACCATGCCGCCCAAAAGCACCGTCATCATGCCCTTAAGCTCTTTCTTTGACATGTAATGCTTGTCTTCCGTCGGAGGCGTCAGCGTATATCCGCCGGCCATACCGCGGGGAATGATCGAAACCTTGGTGAATGTATCAACCTCTTCAATTAAAAGAGACAGCAGCGCATGTCCGGCCTCATGATAGGCCGTCATTTCTTTTTCCTTTTTGGAGGTGACACGGCTTTTCTTCTCCGGCCCCATGGTGACGCGTTCGACTGCGGCCAGCATTTCATCCATGCCGACTTCTTCTTTATTGAACCTCGCGGCCAGAAGGGCTGCCTCATTGCAAACGTTGGCCAGATCGGCCCCGGAGAAATAAACCGTCAATTGGGCGATCCTGCGGAAATTCACATTGCCTGCCACCTTGATCTTGCGGGTGTGGACCTTGAGGATCTCCTCGCGGCCGTTGATATCCGGCAATCCGACCACGATCTGGCGGTCGAAACGGCCCGGACGCAAAAGCGCCGGATCGAGCGTATCAGGACGGTTGGTCGCGGCGATCAGGATCAATCCGCCTGACGTATTAAACCCGTCCATCTCAACTAACAGCGCGTTTAAAGTCTGTTCGCGTTCGTCGTTGCCTCCGCCGATGCCGGTAAAACGCAAACGTCCGACCGCATCGATCTCATCAATAAAGATAATGCATCCTTTGCCGGAAGCTTTCGATGCCTTGCGGCCCTGTTCAAACAAGTCGCGAACGCGTGATGCACCGACTCCGACGAACATCTCAACGAAATCCGAACCGCTCAGTGAAAAGAACGGCACACCCGCTTCACCGGCCACAGCTTTGGCCAAGAGCGTTTTACCCGTACCGGGCGAGCCGATCAAGAGAACACCTTTGGGGATACGGCCGCCTAAGCGTTCAAATTTTTTCGGGTCCTTCAAGAACTCGATAACTTCCTTAAGCTCTTCCTTGGCCTCGTCCACCCCGGCCACGTCGGCAAATGTTATCTTGTTCTGGTCTTTGTTATTGATCTGCGCGCGGGACTTTCCGAACGACCAGATCTTGTTTCCCATCTGAGCCCCGCGTTGGGACAAAAACCAGATAAAAATAATGATGAGCACGACCGGCATAAAATTAAAGAATAAATGCGCCAGGAACGTGTCTTCCGGAACAACAGTAAAATCCGTGACATTGCTGCGGATAAGATCCAGAAGCTTCTCGTCATTTTGCGGAACATTCAATTGAAATTCTGTGCCGTTTTTGTACTTACCTCTTAATATATTCTCAGCACCTTCGGTCAGGGTAAGCTTTTGGATCTCATCGGTCTGAGGATTAGCTTCCAGCTTACGGAAAAACTCGCCGTAAGAGATCTTCTGCGGTGTGATGAGCTTGTAATTCTGCTCGGTCTGATTAAACCACCATAAAAACGTGACGCCCAGGATCATCCAGACGACCCAGTTATTATTGGGCATCTTGTTGCGCAAATCGTTCTTGCGCTGATTTTTACGAGAATTTTGGTTTGGTTGTGCGCTCATGCGGTCCTTTTGGTGAGGAATTTTAAAATGACAATTTTGCTTTTCTTACGATCGCCTAAAAGAGCCTCCTTCAAAATTTCGATATAGACAACGAAGGAGAATAGGATTATATCGGATTTCAGTGTGAATTCAAGAATTACCTCTTCAAGGAACACCTGACTTGGGCTTATCTTCGGCAACTTCCTGGCAGGACTGTTCAACCCCTTGCTGATAATGGCATGTCCTGATCAAGCGACCGTCCCGGGCAAATTGTTTTGCGATGCCATCCAGAACATCGTTCTTAAAATTCAGGACCCACTCCACTTCCCCGGTATCATAAAAAACGCTCGACTCGCCCTCTTTAACTCCTTGGACATACAACGAGATCGTTTTCTCTCGGCCCAGCTCGTCAAATTCTTTGACCGCGCCGTTTAATTCATCGTTCTTATAATTGACTTCACTGATCAATGTTCCGTTCTCGTCAAATTCCCGGCTCACGCCATCCAGGTCGCCCATTTTGTAATTGGAAATGTACTGAACGACGCCGTTCTCAAAATAATAGGTGCATGTGCCGTCCAGATTATCCGCCCGGTAATGTTCCTCGCTCTTTAATTGCTCATGCTCATAATACTCTCTTGAAAAACCATCAAGCTTACCGTTGCTATATTCCTCTTCACTATGCAACGTTCCGCTTTCGTAGTACTCTTTGTAAAGGCCATTGTACTGGCCGTTGCGGTAAGACCCCACTGCCATCAAACGTCCAGACGGAAAATATTGCCGGAAATCCCCGTGCGGCTCCCCATCGACATAGGTGGTCTCAAGCCTGATCTGCTTGGAGCCTTCATAATATTCTTTGTACGGTCCGTTCTCGGGCTGTTCCTGGGCGATAACAGGCGCATAGAACGACACAACAGCCAGTGCAACACACATCAATACTTTGACGATCAATGCCCGCATTGGTTTCCTTAAGACTTGCGACGATGGAAATAAATATATTTCTTGTCTTTTTTCACAAATACATCTCCGGGAAGGTCCACGCCGCCCGAAGGTTTCAACAACAGCCTCTCAACGGACAACACATGTCCGAACGTTAACTGGTTCATATCGCCCTTGAGCTGTTCAAATGCCATGCGCACAATGATCCTCATCAGCGCCGGATGGATCTTCCGGATCTTTCCGACATCCAGAACCGCTGAAGTTCCGGCCCTCGACGGTTTAACGCAAACACCAGGCCAAAGCGCAGATGCTTCGCCAAACAATAGATCATAATCATCAGCCACGCTTCTGGAAAGATGGACAAGGGCGTTACGAACATTGGCATTGTACTCTTTGTCCAAGAGCGGCAGGAGTTTTAATCGGATTTTATTACGGAAGAAATCCGTTCTCATATTCGTCTGGTCCTTGCAATAGCCCAGGCGATGTTCTTTTAAATACTCAAGGAGCCGGACTTTGGTAACGGATAAGAACGGACGGATGAATTTAATGCCGTGCATAACACCCGTTTCAGACATGCCTTTTAATCCCATCAGCCCTGAACCGCGCAGGATCCGCATGAGAACGGTTTCCGCCAGATCATCAGCGGTATGGGCGAGCGCCACCGCATCCGCTTTGTGCTTTACCGCCGTACGGACCAGAAAATCAAACCTCTGCCGGCGGGCCCAATCTTCCAGAGACCCGGTTTTGGGCGGCCGCTCTTTAGCCCGCGCGCGCACATACGTCAATCCCAGGTCTTTGGCCATGCGGGCAACGAACTGTTCGTCACGGACCGCCTGTGGCCGCATCCGGTGATTAAAATGCGCGACAATGATCTTAAGACCGAGGGCATAGCGAAGATTATAGAGAAGATGCACGAGAGCCGTTGAGTCCGGACCTCCGGATACTCCAACGATCACGGTATCACCATCCTCAATGAGCTTGTTGGAGATTATCGTTTGGTGGATCTCGGAAAGGAAAGGACCGGGATCAATGACTGGCGTGGATCCCGCGTTTTTCAGCGCGCGCTTCACGATAGGCTTCCCGTAGTTGGTCGGCATACTTCAAATTAGGCGGTCGGATCTGCAGCCCGGCATAACCCTGGCGCAGGATCTCGGAGTTTGCCATTGTTCCATCGGACAAGAAAACATATCCGTAAGTATATCCATGTTCATCAACGGTCTGGGTGTCTAACTCGACTTTGACTTTCTGATTAATCATTAATTCCACCGAAAAATCATACGCCAGATCCTCAAGAGATGTTGTCGGATCTGATGTGTCCTCGATGATAAAACCATATTGATCCCGCGGCAGGTTATACCGCTTGGGCGCTTGCAAAGCTTTGACCCCGATCAAACGGATCTTTTTGCCGTTATCCAGCTGGATGCTGTCCGCATTGATCACACGCTCGATCTTGACGTTCTTGTAATCCCCCGAAGCGCGCAACAGAAACCCGTCCTCTGCCCCGGAATTAAGCGGCACCATCATCAGAACAGCCGTGAGAATTGATGAAATGATCGTCTTCATGGGGGGTATTTTACAGGAAAGCCTTCGGACAAGAAAGACAATTATAAAAGGAATGAGAAATACAAAGGGCACATCTTAACTCGCGTTAGGATGTGCCCATAAATACTGTTGATCTGAAAATTTATTATTGCTTCTTGCGTCTCAACAATAGACCGCCCAAACCCATACCCATCAGGGCCAATGTTGCCGGTTCAGGGACCGGGACTTCGGCAGGAAATCGTTCGTCATTTGTTTCATCTAATTCAACGTAAGACTCCTGATTATAGAAGCTGGGTTCCGGATCATTCTCATTGTTTGAGTTCTCATTGTTTGAGTTCTCGTTGTTCGAATTCTCCTGATTGTTATTCTCATTGGGATATTGCTCATCCAGAAAGTTTTGAGTCAATGAGAAGCTTTCCTCAGATTGAGAATTTTCGTTTTCAGACTCTTCGTTCTGGCTGGAAGAATTTGAATTCGATGAAGAATTATTCTTTGAGCCCGATGAACCTCTTTTCAACTTGCCCATAGCCGATGCTTGGTCGCAAACGCCAAACGCAGCAAAAACTACCACCAACGCCAATAACAATGTCCTCTTCATTTTGATCTCCTTTGGGGAATTGAGTATGGGAAATATGCCACAATGTTCAACAAATTGCAAGCCAACAATTAAAAATATATCATAAATAGCTGATATATGAAAACTTATAGAACTAAATTTTTACGGTTTTGTGCAGATCATGACCAAGGACTGGCCGAACGGCGGGCTCCCGTAACGCTCAAACTGCCTGAGAACCGGGACGAATCTATCCAATGCTCGACAAACCACCGAGCTGAATTTCCGGCAGCGCAGCATTCGCCCTGCCACAAACCAGGTGACGACACCAAAAATATTCATATAATGCTGCCGTTCGACAACAAATCCGGCTTTTTCCAGCGTTCTGACCAAGCCTTTTCTGGTATAACGCCTGTGATGCCCCACCAAGGCATCCAATGTACCATATATTTGAGGTAAAGCCGGGACCAGAAGCAACAATTTCCCTCCTTTGCAAAGCATGCTCTTGATCTTAATGAGGACGGCAAGATCGTCTTCAATATGTTCCAACACATTTGAGCAGGTGATGGCATCCATCGATCCCTTGGGAAAGAATTTCTCCCAGGTGTCATCAACGATATCCATTCTAATGACTTCAAAAACATCACGCAATCGCCCGAAACGCTCCTTTAACCGGACTACCATCTCCTCTGAATGATCGGTCAAAAACACCTTGGACACATTGCTGCGGATATAATATTTGCCTATATCGCCTATCCCGCTGCCGACGTCCAAAACACGGCCACAGAGATCTTCCTTAAATTGCTGGTAGATCCATTCGTTGTAGCGATCGGATGAACTGATCGCGCTCAGCGTATCTAACATCCGCCGATCCAAATCAAACCCCTCTTCTGTTCGAGGATTTATTGAACGACATTTCGATCTACACAAAAGATTTTTTGAAAAAGTGGCGGGGAGTGGATTTAAACCACCGACCTGTCGGGTATGAACCGAATGCTCTATCAGCTGAGCTACCCCGCCAAAAATACACCGGTAGGATTAAAAATTGAGAGTGATTCTACGTTAAAGATCTGCGGTTTTCAAGTGTTTTCTGGGGACCAACGACGTAACAAAAAGAGTCGATCTAAAAAACATCACATGAAAAAGATAATACCCAGCAGGGCCGCGATCACCATCAATGACACAATATAGAAATCATTGTAATAAAAGAAATCCTGGATGCGTTCCCCTTGGGTGTACTGGAATTTGACGTTCTCGTTGACGATCTTTCCTGTATTGCGGATGGCCAAAACTTCGCTTTTCTTCAAGCGCAGGAATTGGTCTGCGATCCGGTAGGCCTGCAATTTCTGGGTCTCGATCATATCCATGACCTTTTTCTCCGAGATCCCCAGGACCTGCGCGGACTCGCGCACGGTTATGAATTGTTCATTCGTCATTGAACCTTTCCGGCCGCGGCCCAGGAATCGATCTTGACGCGCTCGAACTTCCAGGCCTCGCCGTCTTTGACCGCAGGTATTTTGCCTGTCGAGGCCAATTCCACAATGGCTGGTTCTTCGATCTCCAGATACTGGGCCAGTTCATCAACCGTCAGATAATCATCGAGCATATGACACTTGCCCTGAAAAATGGCCCCTTCGACAATATTTAACTTGGGCGTTGAAATATCGCCCGTCAGCACCGCCGTCGGCATAAGGACCAGCATTTTCTTGGCGATGATGTTCCCCTTGATCTTTCCGGCGACCACGATGTTCTCGCCTGTGATATTGCCCTCGACCAAGGCCGTCTGGCTGATCGTTAAAGTCCCGCGGGTCACAAGCGTGCCGATAAAATCCCCGTTGATGCGCAGGTTAACGGCCTCGCCAAAGGTCATGTCCCCTTTCATGGGAACAGAGATCTCAACGACCTTCTCTTCTTTTTCTTTCTCAATATTTTGTTTTTTCTCGCGAAACGGCATGACCATATCAATAACTCCTTAAATGTTGTTTTCGGGTCGTATTATATATCACAAAGAAAATCCAATCAACACGTTATCTGCCGGGTCATTTTCACCGTCGGAGATGATAACCCAGCCCCCCGATCATGGCGGCATTGTCCAGGCATAACGGCATCGGCGGAAAATGAACATCGATCTTTGAATGCGCCGCCTCGCGCAGCATTCGCTCACGCAATGCGGAGTTGGCCGCAACACCGCCGCCGACTAATAAAGTCTTTGCCCCGCGCTCGCGGCACGCCGAAAGGCTTTTCTCGACTAAAACATCGACCACGCTTTCCTGGAACGCATAAGCGACTTTGGCGGCGTCAAACCCATGCTGAGCGCCGTGTTTCTTCACATGATAATAAACAGCGGTCTTGACCCCGCTGAAACTAAAATCATATGTGCCCGGCATGGCCGCTTTCGGA
>CAZLRE010000048.1:0-6108 GCA_964561885.1 uncultured Planctomycetales bacterium
GGAATGTGCACATATAACGATGCGATTTGTGTGTTCATATCAATTGTGGGCGTTTTAAAACAGATTTAAATGTGAACCGCATTATTTCCGTCGAGAAAACTGCCGGAATCATGTTAAAATTTATTAAAAAATTTTTGCAACGATTTTTATGTGTGTTAATATTAATTCAATAACAATTCATATTCAGAAAGGAGAACATTCATGGCAACCAAAAAGAAAAAAACAGCCAAGAAGAAAACAGCCAAAAGAAAATAAGTATTCTCCGTTCTTTTCAAAATAAAACCCTCCGAGATCTATCGGGGGGTTTTATTTTTGATCCCATCATCCTCGTTTAAAAATCACGTCACCTTTTCTTCTGATACGCCAGGACCGAGAACAAGACCCCGAGCTCATAAAGAAGCATCAGCGGAACAGCCATCAAAAGCTGGGAGACAATATCCGGCGGGGTCAACAGCGCGCTTACAACAAGGATGCCCAAAACCGCGTGCCTGCGGAAATGTTTAAGAAATGCCGGTGTCGCGATCCCTATCTTGACCAAAAACACCAATACCAGCGGCAGTTCGAAAACAATGCCAAAAGTCAACACAAGGCTTGCGACAAACGAAATATAGCTGTTGATGCTGATCATGGGAACAACGTACTCAGAGGAAAATCCCAAAAGGAATTTGATGGCAAACGGCACGATCACGTAATAAGCAAAAGCGCCTCCGGCCAGGAAAAACACCAGGGACAAAGGGCCGAAGAGCATAATGTACTTTCGCTCTTTATCGGTCAATGCCTCCCATGCGAAAGCCCAGACTTGATAAAGAAAAAACGGGAGCGCGATGATAAAACCGCTCAGCAGGGTCAGCATCATATATGCCGCGAACGCCTCTCCCGGCGCGTTAAAGACGACCGTGCCCACGGGTTTTATAATATAGGGAAGGATGCCCGCGGTCAGATGATAGGCAAGAACACAACAGACAAGATAAACGAAAAGAAACTGCAGGACGCGACCGCGCAGTTCATCGAGGTGGTCGAGTACAGTGAGGGACGTTTTGGGGGACTTCACTTCTTTTTATCTTCAATACCGTCTTTAACGTCGCCTTCGACATCTTTGGTGGCGCGTTTGAACTGCTTGATGGCGTCCCCGATGGCAGCGCCCAGTTCCGGCAATTTCTTAACACCGAACAGCAGCACAAAGACGAAGGCGATGAGCAGAACCTCTGAAAACCCTATTTTTCCCATGCGAAACCTCCTAACGGATTATCCAAGCTGAAATTTGAGGTCATTCTATAAGGAAAGCCTGCCCGTCACAAGAAAAATCATGTGCCGCCGTTTTAAAGACCGCCTTCAGATGTTCTTTCTGATCATTTCGGCTGTTCTATCGGCCGAATCATCCGAACGGATCAATTCACAAACAATTCCCTGCTGATTGATCACATAGATATAATCTGAATGATCAACAAAGTATTCCATTTCTGAAACGCTTTCGGTCTTTTTATAATAGCCTTTAAATGCATCCACGACTTTATCGACCTGTTCCTTTGTGCCAGTCAGCCCCAACACATTTAGTTTGAAATACTTAAGGTACTCTTTTAATTTCTCAGGCGTGTCCCGGTCAGGATCAACAGACACAAAGACGGTCAGCACATCCCTGGCCTTGTTCCCAAGCTTGGAATAAACCCGGCTCAATTTAGACAACGTGACTGGACAGACATCCGGGCATGACAGATAACCAAAAAACAACAAAACGACTTTACCGCGATGATCTTTAAGGTGAAATTCTTTTCCGTCCTGATCGGTCAATGTAAAATCCCTCTCAGGATTTAAGATCGCCAGCGCTTTGACACGCTCATTAGACTCTCTGGATTCGCAACCGGTTAAGGGCAAAAGAAGGCAGATGCCCATAAACACCATCAATGCCTTGATTCCCGTCAATTTGGTTTTCAGATCATCAATGAGCATCATTCCTCATCCTGCCCTTTGACCACTGCCTCAACTTCAACAGACGAACCATCCTGAAAGTTTAATGTCAGCGGTATCTTCTCTCCCGGTTCCAGCGGCTTTTGGAAACCAAAAAGCATTAAATGAAGTCCTCCCGGTTTTAATTCCACTTCAGAGTTTGCCGGAATCACGATCGCATTGATCTGACGCATTGTCATAATTCCATCCACATGTTCCATCGAGTGCAATTCAATGTGCTCAATAAGCTTGGATGAAACAGACGTGAGCGTGCTGTCCCCGGTTAATGTGTTTTCAATAGTCATAAATGCCGCAGAGTTCGGCCTGGAAGGAGGCTGCCAGCGGACCCAGGCATTATGAACGGTCAAATGTTGGTTCTTTTCCTGAGCCCATGCCGGGCTTAGCATGACAAACGACATGAATACCACTATCAAAAAGCTGATTTTCATCATTGACTCCTGATTAATTCTGCTGTTCCTGCTTCTGTAACGACAGCAGATATTGACTTAATGCTTCCAATTCAACCCGATTCAAATGTTGGAAAGAAGGCATGATGCTGGTCTCATCTTTCACGCCATTTTCAATTACCGTCTGAATACTCACCCTGTCCGTGCCATGCCGATAAGTTTTAGGGTCATGAAAATTGGTCGGCGTTATTCTTGATGACCGGGCGACCGCGCCTTTTCCGTCTCCGGATGCGCCATGACAGACCGCGCAGCCATTGGAAATATACAACTCCCTCCCCTGTAAGATCTGCTGCTGTTTTGAATTTTCGTCTTTCGGCCGGGATTCGCAACCAAAAGAAATACAACTCAGGATCACAAAAAACAATACGCCGGCATTGGGATATTTATTCATCTTAAAACTTCTCGGATCGACTTTCGACAACAACTTTGCACCCCGGAGGGAAATTGCTTTCCTGGTTTAACACCAGATTGCCTTCACGATCAAACTTCTTGATATTGACGATATCACCCCGGATATAGGATACTTCCTCCATGACCTTACCGTTGTCATAATACTCTTTTAAAACACCTTCCTCAAGATTGTCAACATAGTGAACCTCGCCTTTTAATCTGCCGTTTTCATAATATGCTTTGACCGGTCCGTTGATCTTTCCGTTTCGGACCGTTTGGACAAATGCAAGCCGCCCATTGGAATAATATTCCCGGGAGATGCCTTCGTTTTTGCCGTCTTTAAATTCTTTAATTGACCTTAAAACTCCGTTCGGATAGTACTCTTTGTACGTTCCATTATAAAGGTCCGACTTGGCCTGCACAAATGGGGCCAAAAAGATTATGATGATCATAACAAGCATGGTTCTCATAATATATGTCCTTTCTACAATGATTCCAATTTAAATCTGACCGGCACTTCGACTGTCGTTTCGATCGACAAATCGCCGATCTTGGCCGCTGCGAATATCCAGCGCCGGACCGCCTTAAGCGCGGCATTATCCAACAGTTCATACCCTGAACTCTTTTTGATCGACACGCTGCTTGCTTTCCCCTTTCGATCAACGTTCACTTCTAAAACCACCAAACCTTCCTGACCAAGCCTTCTGGCCTCCTGCGGATAGGCCGGCGCAGGATTCTTCAAGTAATTAGGCTTGACCATGGTCGTAAGAGCACCTCTCGAAGAAATATTATTCTGCACTTCCGGAGCCTTCTCTTCTTGCTTTGCCTCGATAGGTTTAATAACTTCCTTAACCTCTTCGGGAACAGCTCGCGGAATAACAATTTGATCCCTGACCAGATCATTCGCAATGACCGGTTCGGGTTTTGTTATCGCTTCTGGGGGCGCTTCAACGGCCTCAGTTAAATTCACCTCGATCGAGCTGACGCCAGATTCAACAGCGAATTCAACAGGTTTAACAAGGATCATGCCGCCTAGAGCCAGAGATCCAATATGGATGCTTAAAGCGACCAAAAAACTAACCGTCCGGTCATGGGTTGTCGATCCCAAGGCATAACTCCCGAATGCGCCCATTAATTTTCCTTCGATCCATTTAAAGGTTTTGGCTTCGTCTGGATCGTGACTTTGTGTAAACCCATGCGCCTGATCTCATCTAAAAGTCCGATGGCATCACCAAAGAAAGCCTTTTGATCACCATTGATCAAAACGGCCACGTCTGGATTCTTATCCTTTAAGTCACGCAATCTTAGAATCAACACATCAAGCCCCATTTCTTCGTCATTGAAATAGAACATCCCCTGTTGCGATATCGAAACGGTTACGACATCGGGGCTTTCTTGCGGCACACTCGTTGTAGCCACCGGAAGATTGACCTTAATTCCTTCAAGTTTCACCATCGACAAAGAAACCATGACAAACGTCGCCAGCAAAAAAAAGATAATATCGATCAATGGAATGATCTCGATCCTGGCGCGCTTACGAACATTTGGCATCGGGATCCTCATGACCGGCCTCTTAAGGGTTTACGCAACAAGATCTCCAGATGCGTTGATGCGTCTTCGATCTCATGACGCGCCTCTTCCAGACGGGCATTTAAATAATTAAACGGGATCAAGGCCAGAATAGCGATCGCCAAACCAAATGCCGTTGCGATCAGAGCTTCGGCAATCCCTCCGGTAATAACAGCAGGTGCCTCCAGCTCTTTTTGTCCAAGCAACCCAAAAGCACGAATCATCCCAGTCACCGTTCCCAATAAACCTAACAACGGCGCTAGCGTAATAATCGTATCGAGCGTGGATAATCCTCGTGTAAAACGTTGTAATTCCAGATTGGCTTTCTGCAGCAAAGCGCTGGAGAACGACAACTCATAATGCTTAAGCCCGTAGATCAGTGTCCGGGCGAGAAAATCGGATGAATCCTGCCAGCGCGCAATAGCGCTTTGGACATCACCCTTCTCAACCAATTCAAGAATGTTTGAGACAGATTCCTGATTACGGGACATTCTCTCCCGGAACAGAAAAATGCACCGCTCAATAACCACAGTTAACGCGATCAATGAGGTCAACAATAACGGCCACATGATCGGACCGCCTTTTTGGATCAATATCCACATAATGTCTCCTATCCCTTTCAAGTTCTTGGCCGAGTGATAAAAAAAAGTACTATCCCCAATACCGAAACCAGAAATATTCCAAAGGTCGAAAGCGTGAGGATCAGATCACGCATATCCTTGTTCTTAATAAAGCCGAATTTGTGAATATTGGTAAAGAATGACGCTTCAAACTGACGTTGATCGTCCGTGTGGCGCGTCACGCTGCCCGTCATTGTCGACACATAAACGCGCGTGCCTTTACCGTCGTTACTGTCAAACCGGTAAACAGGCAAAATACGAAAGATGTTGATGTATTCGCTGTTAAACGATGTCAAGTAATCCGTCTTTCTCACAGGAACACCTCCGAGATAGCGCGAAGCTATCTCGGAAGCGTACACTTCATCCTGACGGGAATCGTATCGGCCGTCCTTTGCGCTGACATAAGCGATGTCCTTGGTGCCCTCAACAAAAAATTGGTACCACGGTTCATCGTCGATGCTTCGAATGCTGACAGCCTGCAGTTTAATTGTCGGGTCCGGAAGTTTCGATACGGCTTGCGAAACCGAAACCTTAATATCTCCGGAATCAATTAAACCTGCCGGACGCACCTCAGGCGGAGGAGATTGCGTCCGGGACATAATATTATGAAGAACACCGCTGGATGAAGCCATCAAAACGCTCACACTGAAGATCAGCCCTATCCAGCGATGCGCAAAACGGACTTTCCTAGGATCTAATTTCATTTTAACCTACCATTTCCATTCGACCCCGCCATACCAAGCGCGGCCGCTGCCCGGATTAAAGACCGCGTTCGTATCGGCGCCTGCGGCATTGTTGACGATACCGGTCGAAGCGGCATAGATCTCATCTGTGATGTTCTTGCCTTCAATAAATATGGAAGGACCTTTGGCCATTTTATAACCGGCTTTCATGCCCCAGATGTTGTAAGTATCCGCGAAATAGGTGTTGGCCATATCGATCGGATATTTGGAAGCCACGCGCTCCCAATTCGGGCCGAAATAAATGCCGCTGGGATGCTCATACATCAATTCCATTTTGATAAAGTGCTCGGGCATGCTGGGAAGCTGATTGTCACCGTAGACAGAATCCCCGTCAAAACGGAAACGGCTCCAGTTATAAACACCGTGAGTATAAAT
>CAZLRE010000048.1:6118-9646 GCA_964561885.1 uncultured Planctomycetales bacterium
CAAGCTCGATACCTTGATGAACGGTTTCACCACGGGCATTGATGGTCCCAAGCGGATTGCCGGAACCATCGCTTAAACTCAACAATTCCTTGTCGATGATCGAATAATAATAGGTCGCGTCATAGGAAACAATACCTTCCTGTCCGCGCACTCCGGTTTCCCAGGTATGACCGCGCTGGGCTTTATTGTTCAAGAAATCTCCTGAGCTGTTGAACAACTCCGAGAATGTCGGAGGCTCATAACTGCGGGAATAACCGAAGAATCCCTGAGTTGTTTCCGTCAGATCATACAACAGCCCTGCCTTGGGATTGACCGAACGATAGACCGCGTTGCCGCTGTCATCGCCGTTAGACTGAAAATAATCCGTGATCTGGCGGTCGGCATAACTCAATTGTACGCCTGACACGAGCGACCAACGCTCGGCAAACTTTAACTGATCCTCCAAATACAGATCAAGATTATATGCCTTGTTGTCAAACTCGGCTGTACGCGCGCCTTTTTCACCGCCTGAATTGGCATATCGATCATCGGTGTAATAAACGATCGTAGGACTGAAACCCACGGACAATCGATTTTCTTTATCCATAAAATCAGCGGTGTTTGTGTATAGAATTTCCCCGCCGTAGTTTCTGGTGTCAATATCAAGGACCTGAAAGATCGGATGGAACAAATCCATGTACGAGGTGTATACGCTCAAATCGAATTGGACATCATCCTGCTGATAGGTCGTTTTGTTGGCCAGACGATAATAGGTCATGTCCCTTTTCTGGTTGCCGGAAACGCTGGAAGCATTGGCTTGTGTCGGATCGCTCAACAATTGCGATTTGCGCAATGAACCGCCCAGCTTGGCTTTGATGACCGCATTGGTTGCATACACACGGGTTTCTAAAACATCATTGATCTTGTAGCCGACATTGGAAAATTCATAATGATTGTCCTGTTCGGTATGATCACGAAAACCCTCCTGTTTAAACTGACTGAGAGAAACATAATAATCTGCCGGGCCCAAAACCTGACCTGAACTGATCTGGGAACGGATATATCCGAAACTACCGCCTTCAAAACGACCCTGCAGTTTGTCCGCATCATAACCGGTTGGGGAAACAAAATTGATCGCACCGCCTAACGTTGTGGACCCAAACCGTAAAGCATTGCCACCGCGATACACTTCTGTATATTTGGTGGCCAGCGGTTCAACCCTGTAGAAATCGCCGCTGCCGTCGGCGTCATTGACCGGAATGCCGTCCTGCAGAAGCTTGATCCCGCGCAAATGAAAGGTCCTTTGCAAACCGGACCCTCTGATAGACACACGCGCCTCCTGCGCACCGGTATCTCTCTGCTGGGCAAAAACACCCGGCGAATAACCCAGCACATCCGTGATCATGGTTGAACGTCCGGTCTTGTAATCGTCCTGACTGATCAGATCAACACCGCCGGGAATTGTTTGAATGTTTTTTTGTGCCGCCTCGGTTGATTTGACAGTCAGCGATTCTTTGTCTTCCTTGGCCGTGACAACGACTTCCGGCATTTGAACATTGGTCCCAGCAGAATTCTGGGCATAAGTATCATGGGCAGTGAGCAGACAAACACATATTAAAGAAATGCAAAGCTTGTGGATCATCCTCATATAAATCTCCCGAATAGTAAAATATGGTTAATTCGCAGATAAAGAAACCGCGTGATCAGTAAAAAAGAAGATGGAGAGAATGAATTAAGCTTTAGGGACGTGCTCGAGTGAGGATAACGAAGGATCGCTGTAAAGCGAGATGTGCGTATTTAAAGCGCGAGCCAAACGCATGTTTGGCTCAATGATATCGCGATGGGCGATTGTAAATAAATGAACGCCTCCGCTGGAAGGATTCTGTTCTTTCTGAGGAGCTCCGGTCGATTTGACCGTCACTTCACCGAGCGAGTTTTCAACGGCGGCTTTTGCGACTTTGCCGCTGCAGAGACACACCGCGCGCTGGCCGCCGCATAGGATTTTTTCCTGAGAAGGTTTTATGAAAATACCTAGCGGAAGGAGCCAAAGTAGAAAAATCGCGACAATAGCTATTGAAACCAATCGTTTCATGGGTTCTTTTTTAACAGAAATGATCCGGATTGTCAAACGACTACCATTTCTTAAATATAAAAAATGCCGCAAGGACAATAAAAAAGAAACCGACTAAATAGTTCCATTTCAAATCTTCTTTCAAATATGTCACGGAGAATACGCAGAAAACAACAAGCGTAATGATCTCCTGAATGGTCTTAAGCTGTGCGGCGTTGAATTGCGCGTGCCCCCAGCGGTTGGCGGGAACTTGGAAACAATATTCCACGAACGCAATGAGCCAGCTGACCAGAATGACGATCCATAACGGAGAATCCTTGAATTTTAAATGCCCGTACCAGGCGATGGTCATAAAAATGTTGGAAATCGTCAATAAAATGATCGTTGTCATGGCTGGCCTTTCTCAGTATTAGCTGCGCCGAACACCTCGGCGTTGACCATATTCTTGCCGTTCTTCTTAACATCCCGCATCAGCGCTTGCGCTTTTTGGACCATGGATTCCAGCGCTTCCGGCGGGCTTAAGAAGGTCGCAACTCCGATACTGAACGTCGCGTTGGCATCATTAATGACCATATTTTCCGATAACGCCTTGCGGATCCTCAAGAAGATATTCTTGGCGTCGCGATGGTGCGTTTCAGGCAGAATGACCGCGAATTCATCGCTGGGCATGCGCGCTAACGTGTCGGTCAAGCGCAATCCCTGACGGATTATACCGCTTGTTATTTTTAAGACTTCATCGCCTTTGTGATGGCCGAAATTGGCATTAAGATCATGGAACGCATCACAATCGATATACGCGACCGCCAGAGGACGGTTATACCGACGGCAGCGGTGAGATTCAACTTGAAGGGCCTGATAAAAAGCCTTCGCGTTATAGGCTTTTGTTAACGGATCATGGCGGGACAATTCTTCTTCACGCTTGAGAGACGAAGACAAGATATGGGCGATATAAACACCGGCCGCGCAAAAAACAAACAGCATCAATGCGTTGGGAACCAATGGAAACCCCTGATGACAGACACATCCCATAGTCCGCCATGCCAGAACAGATAAGGCTACACTTGTGACCGTCAAACAAGAACCTGTTACCGGCCCATTAAGGAATGTTCCCCAAACAACGGGGATCAGGTAAAAGAAAGAAAGGCTCAGCAAAGAGCAGTTCTTCGATTGAATGTGCCCAATGACAAGGCATAAAAAAATCCCGCAGGCGAAAATAACGGCTGGGTATTTTCGCATGCGGGAGTTGATCGCGATTAACAATTGATCCATAGATATTATTTCTTACCGAGCAAAGCAAACATCTTCTTTTTATAGGCTTCCACGCCGGGTTGATCGAAAGGATTCACATCCAGAAGATAACCGTGGATGCCGATGGTCTTTTCAAATAAGAAATACAATTGCCCCAAATGGAACGCGTCCGCCTGGCAAAGCGTGAGCGTCATGTTGGGAACACCGCCCTCAAAATGCGCGGCCGCGGT
>CAZLRE010000049.1:0-5448 GCA_964561885.1 uncultured Planctomycetales bacterium
TACACCGCGAGAGGCCTTTACTAAAACCGTTGCGCTAGAAAATGGAATCTAAGCATCCCCTTCGCGGACTAAAGCACGACGTACCCCCAATCTGATCATGTTCAAAATAATCCTCCAATCAATCGTTCTATTATTCTTTTTATGGTCAACCGCTCTCGCCAAAATTGATTCCCCACCGACATTTGACATACCGACAATTGAGCTGTTGAAGGATAATCCACAAGGCCAAAGTTATTATTCGATTGTTCGTCAAAAGGTCCAAAATAAGGTCTATCAGCTGTATGCCCGTCCGGATGAGGGAATGGTGGCCGTTGTTTTAAGGTTGGATCAAAAAGGGAATGTTCGGAAATTCAGGATCATAGAAGATAAGACCCATGCCACGCCCTATCTCAGGAATTTGGTGCGCAGGTCAGTGAAAAGCATCGGCCGTTTCCCTAAATTTCCAGAATCTTTGAGTGAATTTAAGGAATTAGACTTTACAATAAATGTCAGTTTCAAAGTCGAAGAAGAAGGGGACAGGATTAATAAATGATCAAACACTACGTGATCGCAACCATCATTCTTTGCGCTGGGTTTTCAGCTCAGCCCGTTTTTGCTCAAGGAACATTAACCAATACCTTTGAAGAATTGCCGGAACTAAACTCTGTTGGGGGTGGCCTGGAGCATGAATATTTCTCAGAGGAGAAGGTAGGGATCGCGCCTCCTTTTTCTGCTCCGGGGGCGGTAAGCGATGTCTTTGATAAAGTGCGGGATGTGAGCTCTTATGATGGCCTAAAAAACGAATATTATTCAGACGGAAAAGTTAAGACCGCGTCCCGTTACAAGAACGGCAAGCTCGATGGTCTGTCCCAGGAATTTGATAATGATGGTGTTCTGCGAGAGGAGATCAACTACGTCAACGGAATTGAGGAAGGCGAGCATAAGCAATATGACTTTGAAGGAAAACTTCTGGCTCAATGGACCGATCGGGACGGTAAACGCGACGGGATCTATAAAAGTTATTTCGCCGATGGAAAGCTCGCGGAAGAAAGACGTTATGTTCAAGGGGTCTTTTTAGATGCTCAAGGAAATCCGTATACCGGCGAATATCTGCTGAATTTCCCTGATGGTAAGCCTTATAAAAAACTGAATCTCAAAGCGGGTTTGGCCGATGGTATTTCTGAGGTTTATTCCAAAGCGGGGCATCTTGTGGCCAAGATCACGTATGTAAACGACAAAATGGAAGGCCCGGCTTATCATTACGATGAATCCACGGGAAAGCTTATAGGAGAATATCAGATGTCGGCGGACAAGCGCCATGGCTTAAGCAAGGCCTATGATTCCCAGGGCGGACGATGGGAGACGATGTTTGTCGATGATGTGCCCCAAGGCGAAGCCAAACACTATGACGCAGAGAACCGCTTAAGATCCATCATTCAGATCAAAGACGGTGAGCCCGTAGGCGATCCGGTATTTTTTGATGCAAGCGGAAAGCCATTTGCCAAACCGCACGTCCTTGAACCTGAGAAGAATAAGGGGCTCTTTTTCGTGCTTTGGTTCATCGTATTTTTATTGTCACTGACTGTTCACGAAGCGGCACACGCATGGAGCGCGTTAAAATTGGGCGATGAAACTGCCTACAAAGGCGGGCAGGTGACGATCAATCCGTTGCCCCACATCCGACGGGAGCCGGTCGGTATGATCGTTCTGCCTGTTTTGTCGTATTGGACACAGGGATGGATGATCGGTTGGGCCAGCGCGCCGTATAATCCGAAATGGGCTTTGGAACATCCGCGGCGGTCGGCACTCATGGCGTTGGCCGGACCGTTATCCAATTTGCTCATCGTCGTTTTGTCCGGATGCGCGATGCGAATAGGATTGGCCTTAGGTTTTTTTACGATCACCGACCAATGGTCAGCGACTGCTTTGGTTGGAGGAGTCGCTGATGGTCCATCGGCCATTCTTGCGGCATTTTTAAGTATTATGTTCTTTCTCAACCTTATTTTATTCGGATTTAATTTGTTGCCTTTTCCGCCGTTGGATGGATCAGCACTGCCGTTGTTGGTCCTTCCTCATAAGTTGGCGGAAAAATATATGGGTTTGGTGAATCAGCAGGGGCTGGTCATTTTCGGGCTTATCGTGGCTTGGAGGATTTTCGATGTGGTTGCGCCGATCCTTTTCGGGATTTTCATGCCTTTGTTCTTTCTGGGCTTGGAATAAAAAAGGTGCCAGATACCAATTGTGGACGCGCGTCCACAATTCAATAAGGGCATTGGGTCTCAGTGGAACCGGGTTTCTGGGCCGCCAATAGAACGCGACAGTCCTCACTTAGGCACAGGCTGAATTGGTGCCGGCGGGCACCAATTGGTGACGCGCGTCACTAATTTAAATTGTTGCCCCGCGGCAACAATTGAGAAATAGCCAAAACCAACCTACGAGGTTGGTTTTAAAACGATTGAATTTCAGGGTCAATTGTGCACCCGCGTGCACAATTCAAAAAAGCCCGGTTCTAATTGGTGCCGCGTGGCACCAATTTAAAAGCTTAGTGTTTTTACGCTTCCGGTGAAAGTGGTTGTCTTAAATCATAAGGAGGAACAATGATTTCGCAATATTTCCGTTCGATCGCCGTTGTGGTTTTCTTTTTTCTGTGCCTGAATACCGCTATGGCCCAAGAAGAGATCAGCCAAGATGAAATGATCCAAGAGGAGTTGGCTGAAGATCAAACGACCCACGAAGAGATGGCCGAAGAGCTCATGCCGCCGGGATTGAGCGTCGGCGTCCAGGCGCCGGATTTTACAGCCGTAACACACGACGGAACAAAGATCACACTCTCGGAGCAATACGCAAAAGGACCGGTCGTTCTGATCTTTTACCGGGGGGCATGGTGCCCGTATTGCAGTCTGCATCTCAAATCTTTCCAGGCAAAGCTGGAGGACTTTAACGCGCTCGGGGCAACTGTCCTTGCCGTCAGCGTTGATAAGCCGGAATACGGCAAGCAGATCGTCCAAAAGGAGGGGCTTGGATTTCAGGTCATCAGTGATCCGCGGGCGGACATCCTTGAGGCCTATCGCGTGCTTTATCAGGTGCCTGAGGATCTGGCGAAGAAATATCTTAATGAGTACAAACTTGACCTTCAGGCCCACTCGGGCCGCAATGACGCCGTGATCGCGGTCCCGGCCACTTACGTGATAAGCACCGGCGGAACGATCGTCTTTGCCTATGCCAACGAAGATTATAAGGTCCGGACCCAGCCTGAAGAGATTTTAGAGGTATTAGGCGCAAATAAGTAAGACCATGACACTCCCGGGGAGCGTAAAGTCTTCCGGTTAGTTATGACCATGCTTGCTCAGGTCTCATCCCAACCTCGTTTTGCTTACATCGACGCCCTGCGCGGGTGGGCGATCCTTTTGGTCATCTTCGGCCATTGCGCGGTCATGACCGGCCTTCAGGGAAAGCTCCGCGCGTTCGTCGATCACGGCATGATGGGCGTGTATCTTTTTTTTATCATCAGCGCATTCACCATTTTTTACATGTACTGGCGACATTCCCAAAGGGAAGCGCGGCCGGTCCGCAATTTTTTCATCCGCCGGGTCTTTCGCATCGCCCCGTTATATTGGTTTGCCATTGTTTATCACAATCTCATCTGGGGGCCGCTGCCGGAATCCCAAAACTGGCATTATGTTCTTAACTTCCTTTTTTTAAATTCGCTTCATCCCGATCCCCAGACATCGGTCGTGCCGGGGGGATGGTCGATCTCAATTGAGATGCTTTTTTACTGCGCGGTGCCGCTGTTGTTCGCGCGGGTGCGCGATCTGAGGCGCGCCACGGTCTTTATGCTGGTGTGTGTTTTTGTTCTGCCGGCGGTCACCTACGTCCTCTATCAAAGCATCAACCCGATGTTCACGGGGCTTTATCCTTTGATGGTTGCGATGTTCTGGGAGCGGTTCCCGCTTATTTCCATCGGAAGTTTTTCCTTCGGCATCTGGCTTTTTTATCTGAGCAAAAATGAAGAGGTGGTGCGTTTCTTGCGCCGCAAAGCGGTCAATCTGACCGGGCTTCTCTTGGCCGGCGTCACTCTGGTTGCGCTGGCATTTTTAAATGTGACCTATCCGCCCAAGGTTCATTTCTACAGTTTTGCGTTCATGGCGGCCGCGTTAATGCTGGGCGTTCATCCCTGGAAGCTTTTGGTCAACCCGGTCATGGCCTTTATCGGCCGGATCAGTTATTCCATGTACATCTTCCATTTTTCGGTCGCCATCGGATTGTCGATGTGGATCCCGCAGCATTTCGCCCCATTGCCCGCGCAGGGGGTGCTTTACTTTTTGATATTTCAGGCATGCACGATCGCGATCACAGTTCCGCTGGCCTGGCTGAGTTATCATGTAATCGAGCGGCCGATGATCAACTTTTCGCACGCCTGGATCGAGCATTTAGAAAAAGGCCGCGCCAAAGACGGCCTGTGACCGTCCCAAAAACCGGGTTGCCGGAGTTTAGGCGTCCTCAAGAATTTTTAAATTAATCCTTCGCGCTTGGGCATATAATAGGCATAATATTTGCAAGAGAATGTCAAACGCGTTTTTTTCTGTTCCGGGCAGAAAAAAGCTTGAACAAACTCTAACAAGGGAAAAGCCTATGCTTTCGATGGTCCTGGTGTTGGTGGTTTTTTTCGTCGCGGCGTACTGGTGGAACAACCGCAAGCCCGTGACGCCCTATAATCCTTCCCGCGAGGACATCCTCATTTTCCTGCGCAAGGTGTTCGGAGGCATGAACACCGAGGTCGAGTGGGAATCATTTGTCAGCGTTCCCATTTCCAGCGATGAAAAGCTTGAGGACATCCGCAAGAAAGCGGCGGCCATCGGCGCCGAAACGAAGTACACATCCGATATTAAAGAAGGCTTCACCTTCAACGAAGATGGCCTGCTTGAGATCAAGAAACTCATCGCCGAACTGGAAAGCTATTGCCAGGCCAAGGGCAGGGGCAAGAATGAATTTCAGGTCAACTGCGCCCAGATCCTTGAGAACAAGATGCAGAATTTCGGTCTTAAATTCTCCAAATGGGATTTTGTGGAAGGTCCGGAGGAGTCTTATTATTTCGGCGAATTAAAAGGCGTTCAGGTTTATGTTTACGCTGACGGCGCGGGCATTAAAACCTCGCAGGGTTCACACATGTTTGACGGGGCTAATTATAAAGGCGAGAGCGAACTCATGAGGGCTGTGGTCGGGAAATTGACCGAACTGACCGCCGTCCCGGGACCGGGTTTTAAGAACTGATCATAATCAACGTCGTTGCCCGCAATGACGATACTCTATAGTGAGCGCGCATGAATGGCATTAAATGTTTGGTACTCGCTGTTTCTTTGTTGTTCCTTCCTTTAGTTTCGGTTTTCGCCCAGGAAGTCCCTGCCCCCAAAGGCCGGGTGAGCGATTTCGCCGGCGTCATCTCCCAGGAATATCAGGAAAAGATCTCCG
>CAZLRE010000049.1:5458-9541 GCA_964561885.1 uncultured Planctomycetales bacterium
TCTCATTGGCGAGCTTGAGGTCAGGACATCCGCCGAGATCATGGTCGTCACCCAAAAGTCGATCGCGCCTTACGATGAGTTCCAGTACGCCCAGAAAGTGTTCGATGAATGGAAAATAGGAAAGAAGGACAAGGACAACGGCGTTCTTGTTCTCGTGGCTGTTGAAGAACGAGCCTGGCGCATCCACACCGGTTACGGGGTGGAAGGCATTCTGCCGGACGCGCTCGTCACCCGCATCGGTCAGGACCAGATGGTGCCTTATTTGCGCGACGGTGATTATTCCAAGGGGATCTATACCGGTGTCGCTGCGATCGCGGATATCATCAGTAAAGACGCCGGTGTCGAACTTTCGGGCCTTGAGGGAGTTGATCTGCGCACATCCGGCGGCGCCAAGCCGATGCCTCTGGCCATGATGTTCTTCGCGTTTTTCTTCTTTCTCATCTGGAATTTTCCGTGGCCTATTTTTATCGGCCTTCCCTTTACGCTCGTTTTCGCGGCGGCGTTCTCTCAGGCATCGCCGTTGGCCGGGGCGCTGGTGTTATCCGGCTGGATAGGTTCGATGTTCCTGCGTTATCTTTTTTGGAGCAAACAGCCGGCGGACACGCGGGGGCCGTTCTGGAAATTGCTGATCTTTGGAGTGATGGGCGCATCTGGCGGGCGTGGCGGACGCAGCAGCGGAGGCTGGGGTTCAGGCGGAGGATGGAGTTCGGGAGGCGGCGGCGGGTTCAGCGGCGGTGGCGGAGGACGAAGCGGCGGCGGAGGCGGGGGCGGGAGATTTTAAACCCGGGATCATTTTTATGAGCGTTGAGCTTATGTCTTTCAATTGTGATCATTGTGGTTGTCGAGTGTAATGTCGATCGATCGTAAGAAATTGCTTTTTGGCATGGCGTCATTCATCCCCGGTTTCAAGGGCCGTGTTGCGTTGACGACCGGCGGAACAAATTCAGCGGAATATTGTTATTCTGTCTGGCTGCGTCATTTAACATTGGCCTTTCAAAACAGGCTGTGTTCCCAGCCGCCGGAAGTTGTCGCGGAACTAGGCCCCGGGGATTCGATCGGGATCGGTCTTGCGGCATTATTATCCGGCTGCAGGCAATATATCGGGCTGGATGTTGTTGATCATACCCGTTTGGAAAAGAATCTCGCTGTGTTAGATGGGCTTGTGGGATTGTTCAAACGCCGCGCGCCGATCCCGCACGGCCCGGGATTTGAGAACGTAAAACCTCAGCTGAGTTCATACGCTTTTCCATCGGAGATATTTAGCGAAACGCATTTGAACGCGGCCCTTGCCGATCATCGTATTGATTTGATCCGGGCGTCGATCAACAACGTCAACGGCAAGGATTCATGTATCCGATACGCGCTCAAATGGCATTTATCCGAGTTCTGTCAGCGCGAATCCATTGACATGATCTATTCTCAAGCGGTCATGGAATATATCGATGAATACCCTGATGCCTACCGGCGCATGCGCATGTGGCTAAAGCCGCATGGTTTTATGTCCCATCAGATCGATTTTAAGTCGCACGGGACGACCAGCAATTGGGACGGGCATTGGGAATGTTCTGATCTTCTTTGGAAACTGATGCGGGGAAAACGGCCGTATTTTATTTCGCGATCGACGCATGCGCAACATATCAAGGCCATCACGCAGGCCGGGTTTTCGGTCGTGGCCGATCAAAGAACGATACTATCTGCGACCGTTCCAAGGGAAAGATTAAATCCGCGTTTTCGAAGTTTTGATGAGGATGATCTGACGGTCGCGGGCGCCTTTATTCAGGCGAAGTGTGTTTGATGCCAAGAGAAGTTTTGAATTAACCCAGCATCGCAGACAAGACGAACCAGGCCATCAGACAGACGATGACGAACACAAAGATCATGGCGGATGCCACCAGCCAGTCGGCCAGAGGGGGACGGTTGCAGGAGGAGCAGGATTTGAAGAATCGCAATGCCATAAGCACATCACCTTTCGTACGATCCATAGTATGCCATACGATCAAAGGGGATTTCTAGAAAAATTTATGAGTGAGAACATGATGCCAACCAAAGACACGCAACACACCCAGCGGACCGCTCTCGGATATTTCTCAAAACCGGCGGTCCGTCATTTCAAAGAGGCGCTGGAAGAAGAAGGCTTTGATCTTTCGCTGGAAGTTGTCCGTCAGCCCAAAAGCAAACCCAAGGTCAAGATATCCGTCGACACCAGCGAGTACACCCGCGCCCTTGAGCTTGTCCGGAAGGTGGAGATCCAATATCTGATCAAAGCCCGGGAAAACGCCCAGGCGTTCGAACGCAGGGCCATCACGGCCTTCATCATCTTTACGCTCATTTTCTTCGGTTACATCATTCTATCCAACATCTGATCTTGCGATCAAGGCGGCCTACGTGAAGAATTCCTTTCTAGTGTTTGTCTTTTTGCTCCTTCTTCAGATCAGCGCTTATGCCCAGGAAGTTCCCAAACTTTCCGGCATCATGCAGGGAGATGCGCCTACGGCGATCCTGAACGATCAGATCCTCGCGGTCGGCGATGAGACGAACGGTTTTCGTGTGATTGAGATCGGCCCTGACTATGTGGTATGCGAAGGCAAGCGGGGAGTTGTGCGACTTTCGATGGATGATGAGGGTTCAACAAAGGAAAAGCCTAAGACCAAGAAAACTCAGGCCGCAGCGCCGGTCAAGGCTCCGGCGGCAACCGCAGCCCAGGGCACTACTTTGGAAATGCAGGCCAAGGCCCGCAAGTATCTGGACCGTTCGGTTGAGTATCTCAAAGAAGCGGACAAGCTTTTAAAATCTCCCTTTGTGTTCGAATGGCTTTATGCCAAGGCCATCGACCTGTGCGAGGCCGCTGACCGCGAGGCCCAATTGGCGCTGCGTTCGGTGACTGAAGACGCGTTGAAGATGGGCATCATCGAGCACATCGGCAAGATCCGCAAGGCCAAAGAGATGATAGCGCAGGAAAAGGCGAATTTTTCCACCCGCATACGATCCATGATCTCGGCCAGGCAAGTCGCAACCGGCATGACCCAGCGCGATGTCACCTCCAGCTGGGGACAGCCCTTGATGCGCAACCGCGACGGCGCTGTTGAGAAATGGGTTTATCAGGACGGCAACGGTTATCAGAAGGAATTGGTCTTTAAGGACGGGATACTGGTTTCTTTTTAAAGCAATTGAAAAAGACGTCGTTGCGAGGCCTGCTGTTTAGGCCGAAGCAATCTTACTACGCTATGTAAGTTTGCTTCGGTCGCTTCGCGACCCCAGTCAATCCTCTGATCGACTGGGACTAGTCCTGTGAAATCCAGACGATTTCACAGGGCCTCGCAATGACGTTTATTTTTATTACATGATCGCATTCAGCCTGTTCGGATCGAATTGAAGCCGCCGCAATCTCGGCGCGAAGACCGCAGTTGTTGCCACCACCAGAAGTGTGATCGACCCGCCCACCCAGACGCAGGGGATGACCCCGATCAAATGCGCCAGGAATCCGCTTTCAAAAGCCCCCAGTTCGTTGGAAGCGCCCACAAAGATCCAGCTGACCGACGCGATGCGTCCTCTCATATGGTCCGGCGACAGCAAACGCACCATTGAGCGGCGGATGACCATGCTCACTCCGTCGAAGGCGCCGCTTAACATCAGCATCAGCCACGACAGATAGAAATTCTTTGAGAACGCGAAGATGATGATGCACACGCCGAACCCGGCGACCGCGATCAGCAGATTGCGTCCGGCGTTCCTGATAGGCGGACGGTGTGTTGAATAGAGCATGATTAAAAGCGCGCCGACCGCGGGTGCGGCCTCCAGAAATCCGAGACCGCGCGCGCCGACGTGCAGAATGTCGGTTGCGAAAACCGGCAGGAGCGCGATCACCCCGCCGAAGAAGACCGCAAAAAGATCAAGCGTCATGGCCCCGACCAAGGCCTGTTCCTTAAAGACGAACTTCAACCCTAACGACATGCTTTTAAAAATGGATTCATCGCGCGCGATGCGTTCGTGAGGCCGGGCTTTGATGGCGGCCGTGCAGATCCATGAACATCCGAAGAGAACGGCCAATATCAGATAGGTGCGGTGGATGCCTAAGAATTCATA
>CAZLRE010000050.1:0-9296 GCA_964561885.1 uncultured Planctomycetales bacterium
GCGGACAAGCCGCGTTGGAATACATGCTGATATTGACGGTGGTGGCCGTCGTAGTTTTTCTCGCTATTAAACCCGCCGGAAGTCCTACCGTATTAAATCGAGCGCAGAGCGCATCCGAAGGATATTACAATACAGTTACCGAAGTGATCATGGGCAAGAACCCCCAGCCGGTCAACGGAGGGTGGTGTCCTCCCAAGCCCAACGGCGAGCGTGAGTGCGCCTGTCCGCAGCCGGCTTTTGGAGGAGCGCCCTGCGCAGCTCCGGACCCGTCGATCGTATATTGCGGGGACGGAATTTGCAACGGCTGTGAAACCGGAGAGCCGGGGGATCCGTGCACGTGTTTTGATGATTGCGATTATCTGCCTGACTGCGGGCAGTGCGGTACGCTGATCCCGTCGGCGGGATGCGGAGAAGCGTGCGGGGCAGCGACATGTTCGATCGGGGAAGTCTGTATGACCAGCGATTGCCCGCCTGGATGCGCGGGTTTTACACAGAGCTGTCAGCCTAACGCGGCATTGTGTTCGGGGTCATGTTTTTGTAATCCGGGGTCATGGGTTGAGGTCAGCGGCTGCGGGATCCCGTCAGGGACATGTACGCCGACATGGCTGGAGAAATGTTTTTCGAACAGCAACTGCAATGCGGCATGCACGCCGGCGCAAACGCTCAGAGCGATATCCGATCCTGCCTGCGGGTCTTGCCCGGCAACACCCTATGCTATTGGATGCGGACCGGGGTCGGTGACGATACCGGCAACACCCAGGGGCAGCTGGGGATCGGTGACTTGCCCGTTCGGATGCACGACACAGGACATGCGGGCCTTTTGCGCCAATGACGGCAGCGGGTTCGGGCTTCCGGAGAACATTTGTATTCCGGCCGTGTGTCTGGCAACGACATACAACACCGGAGTTTGCGGGGACGTGAATCTTCCCATTACCAGCCCGGGGAATTCAACCCCTCCGGTACCCTGCCGGGTAGGATGCACCGGATCGATCACCGGAACATGTCCGTCGGGAACAGCAACATTTACCGTATCAGGCACATGTGTTCCCAACAATTGCGTTGCCACTCCTTATGTAACAAGCTATTGCGGCAGTGTGACATTACCGGCCACAAATCACGGCAGTACTGCGAACTTGCCTTGCCCGGGCGGATGCTCTGGAGCGGGCATAACCGCTCAATGCAATTTTGGCGTTTTTGACACGATCACAGATAATTGTCTGGCGGATTGTCCCGCGACTCCTGCACCGGCGGGCGCTTGCGGAACGGCAACTCTGCCGGGTGGAACTCCGAGCGGTTCTGTTGGTTCGGTCGCCTGTCCGGGCGCGTGTACCGGAACAGTGAGCGCTTTATGTACCAACGGAGTTTACGGCCCTGCGACTAACACATGTTTATTGAACTGTTCGGATCTGCCCGTAGGGGCTGGGTCCTGCGGTGCCACAACAATTCCAGGCACGACAAGCGGTAACGTGAGTACGATCGCTTGCCCTGGTGGTTGCTCCAGCACATTGAGCGCTTTATGTACGAACGGGACATTTGGTGCTGTTACTAATGATTGCGGTTGTCCCAATAGTATTGTCGGGTCTGCTTGCGGGGCGGCGACGCTCCCACCGGCAACCAACGGCAGTCCAAGTTCCACGGCCTGTCCGGGCGCGTGTACCGGAACAGTGAGCGCGACATGTTCGAGTGGCTCATTTGGCCCTGTGACCGACAGTTGTTTGTTGAATTGTCCGGCGCTTCCAGTCGGAGCTGGATCATGCGGCGCGACAACATTGCCGACAGTGACCAGCGGTTCGGTAAGTTCGATAGCTTGCCCGGGCGGATGCAGCGGGACATTGAGCGCCACTTGCACGAACGGTTCGTTCGGCGCTGTGACCAATGCTTGCGGTTGTCCGGCAACAGGAGTGCCTTCGAGCTGCGGCGCGGCAACTCTGCCTGCGACAACCAACGGAAGCCTGAGTTCTGTGGCCTGTCCGGGCGCGTGCACGGGAACAGTGAGCTCGACATGTTCGAGTGGCTCATTCGGTCCTGTGACGGATGCGTGCTTGGCGAACTGTTCAGCCACAGCCGTGCCCACACCTTGCGGGAACGCCACATTGCCAGGGACAACCAGCGGTAGTTCAAGTTCTGTTGGTTGCCCTGTCGGATGTATAGGCGGTCCATTAAGCGCGACATGCACGAATGGATCTTTTGGTGCTGTGTCAGGTTCGTGCGTATCATCCAGTTGTCCCCCCTTAGTGCTTAATCCTCCCGGATGCGGTCTGGTTGCGATACCAGGAGTTCCCGACGGAGCTACCAGCAGTGTCGGATGTCCGGGCGGATGTATCGGCGGACCATTGTCAGCGACATGTTCGGCCGGTACTTTTGGTCCGGTGTCGGGTTCATGCGTTCCTCCAGCGCCGTGTCTGAACGCCTCTTTACCAGTTGCGGGTTGCGGTAATATTTTCATGCCGGGCACGATCAGCGGAAATATCAGCACAGGGACCTGCACAGGCGGTTGTACCGGCAATGGCAACTCATTATGTACGAATGGTTCCTGGGGGCCGGTCGTAGGTTGTATTCCTCCAGCAACTCCCTGCGGCGCCCCAACATGTTACAACTGTTTCGGTGCCATATGCGCTGTCGACAACGTAACCGGGCCGTATAGTGACCCAGCTTGTTTGGGTGCATGCGGCGGCACATACTAATTCCCGCCTAGATTTTTCCTCGCCAAGTGGTCGTTAAATCGTATATAGCAGGAATTCTTGAACTAGAATCAGAAATTAGCCACGGAGATCTGTCTGCGGCTATTGCTTTGAGGCAGGATTTCTTTTGTTTCGACAGTGATGAGTACATCAGTTATGCGGGGGCCTTCGGGGAATCGGTTCGTCCAATGATGGAGCATGTATTTCTTTAAGTAATCGTAGCGGCGAAGCCTTTCCGCAGGACTGCCGCGCCAGTGAATGATTCGCCCAACCCGAAAGTAAGGGGTGCGTTTAAAGATATATTTTTTAAGCGTTTCGGCATCGATCTTTTCAGAGTTATCAAAGACCGGTTTTACTGTATAGGTACGGCGGACACGGCTAACAGGCATAAATTTTAAGAGGTCCTGGTCGATCGCTGCGTAATGGATGACTTTGAAGGTGGTAGAATTTTCCCACCATGTTTTAAGCTCCGCATTTTGCATGTAGAAAAAGTTTGAAACAACGACCGTTGCGAGCAATCCGCCACATAAGAAATTGACAACCCGGTTTGAATATTGCGTATTTTCAGCAAGAGCAGCAGTTCTTACTTTCCAGCATTCGCTCGGAATGAGCCCCAGCCAATAGACGATCATGACCCACGAAAACCACCCCACCTTCATGGTCGCATCGATGCATACATGGAAGACCACAAATAAAACAATGGCGGTTGTGCGAAAAACAGCCACATTCGGGAACAAAAGCAGGAGAGTCGCGAATCGTTCAAGATAGAGGGCCAGGCAGGTGAGCACCATCAATATGCCGGGGAAATTTAAAAGAAATTTTGCCGGCGCTTTGGCAACGTTATCATTAAAGAAATAGTAGAGGGCTGTGAAATGCGTGTCCCAGGCGGGATCGGTCTTGCCGAATCCGTTGACCAGATAAATGATGATGATCTGGATGATCAAGGCCGCGCCTGCCCATGAAACAACGCGGTCGCCCGCCAAAGGTTTCTTGTTGATCATCTGGTCGACGGAAAAACGCTGTCCCAGCGGCAGGAACATGCCCCACATGAGCAGCGCGCGCAGGACCTCATCTCCGCCGAAGCTGATCTGCACAGCACGGTGAAACAGCGAAACTGTCAAAAGCCAGCATACGACCGTTGCCAGGCGGGTTTTATAACCAACGCAAAGCATGGCTGAGAAAAACAGATGAATGAAAAATATCAAATGAATGAATGCGCGGCTGTCGTTCAGGGCATGAATGGAAAAAGTTGCCAGCGGTTTGTGTTCCCAGGCAGGAAAAACGCCGAGAGGGCCAAAGAAAAGTTCAATGTTGGGATAAAAAAGGGCGAGGTTATAAATGCTGATCAGGCCCAGTCCAATGCGCAAAATACCGAGGGAACGCGCATCAAGAGCAAAAATGGCTGTGAGGTAAGTTTTAAAATCCTTCCGCAATGTGTTCATGGAGCGACCCATCACAGCTTGATCTAAGTCGGTGGTTGAACGAATGGCTTAAGAACCGGCAACAATGACGTTGGTATAGGAAGATGTCTATGTCTTGCGCTGGTCGCGCACGTAGTTGCTTTTCTCAACACTTTTGGCGAATTTTTTTAATTCTGCGCCGATCTCGCCGACTTGGGCGACGTGGGTGATCTTCTGCGCGACGCTTGAAACGATCCCGATCGAAATAGACATGAGCCCCGCCTTTGTTTCGTTGCCCTGCCGGTCTTTGCCGATGATGTAACCGGCTGCGCGGTCGGTGTCGTTATAAAAATTGGGAGCGGTCTTGTCAAATTCCGCGATGATGGCCTCGCACAAACGGTCGGCAATGTCATCAGCGCAGATAAAGACGAAGTCATCGCCTCCGATGTGTCCGATGAACACTTCCTTGTTGGCGATGCGGTTGGCATTCTCTACAAGGATCCTTGCTGTGATGCGGATGACCTCATCGCCTTTCTCGAAACCGTACTTATCATTATATATTTTGAATTTATCCAGATCGGCGTATCCGACGGCAAATGGCTTGCCGGAGTTGATGCGCTGCTGGAGTTCATCCATAATGGAGGTGTTGCCCGGCAGGCGTGTCAGCGGGTTGGCGTCCAGGCTCATGATGGTACGGCGCAAGATCATGCGGATGCGCGCCAAAAGCGTGTCAGGTTCGAACGGCTTGATCAGATAATCATCGGCGCCGGATTCAATGCCCAGCACCATGTCCTTGACCTCGCCTTTGCCGGTCAGCATGATGATGGGGATGTGCCGGAAAAGGATGTCCTTGCGCAATTCTTTGCAGAAGTCAGGGCCGTTCATGACCGGCATGTTGTAGTCGGTGATGATGAGATCCGGGTTCTTGGCACGGACCATATCAAGGCCTTCCTTGCCATTCGGCGCGGAGATGACGTCATAGTTATCCGAAAGCGTGATCGCAAGGACGTCCAGAATGTCCGGGTCGTCGTCGATGGTCAGTATCTTTTCTCTGCGCATAATACCTTTCTAAGGTGATTGTCTTATCCGGCTTGCCGGCCTGCGGGAGCTTATTCTTTCTTCGGGCCCGCCGGCTTGACCTGTTCAGCGGAGGTCGGCAATGTGAAATGAAATGTTGTTCCTTGTCCGACTTTACTTGTCACCCAAACACGTCCGCCGTGAGCCTCGGTGATCTGTTTGACCAAGGACAAGCCTAACCCCGTGCCTTTGACGCTTTGGTTGATCTCGTTATCGACACGGTAGAACTCTTCGAATAGTTTCGCCAGGTCATCCTCCGGGATGCCGATGCCGGTGTCCGCGACCGAAAATGTGATCATTCCGTTATCCAGCTTTGGGTCCGCGGCGATGGTGATCGTTCCTTTGGCCGGCGTGAATTTAAGCGCGTTGCCGACGAGGTTAATGAATACGCGTTCCACGTGGTTGCGGTCGATATAAACATTCGGCAGGTTATCCGGCAGTTCTACCTTGAGGTACAGGTCGCGTTCGCGCATCTGCGGCGTCAGAAGGTCAGCGATGTTGTCGATCAAGGGCTTGATCGGCTGGGCGACGTATTTCATCTCCGCGCGGCCTGATTCAATGCGCGCGATGTCCAGAAGGTCGTTGATCATTTTGACCAGATTATCCGAATGGGTGTTGATCTTAGCCAGGCGATCCTTGACCGCCGGCGGAACTTCACCGATCTTCCCCGCGATAAGGATGGATGCGTAACCTTTGATGGAGGTCAACGGCGTGCGCAGCTCATGGGAAACGGATGAGATGAACTCCGACTTCTGCTTGCTGATGAGCTTGACTTTCTCGAGCGCGGATTCCAGTTCTTTGGTGCGCTCCTTGACTTTGGATTCCAGCATCTGGCTGGAACGGAACACCTGTTCGAACAGCTGTGTGTTCTCCAGAGACTGCCCGATCTGGTTGGCCAAAATCGAGATCAACTCTTCGTCGCCCTCGGTCACGGCCGGGGCGGTGTAGCGGTTACCCACAAAGAGCATGCCGCCGATATCGTTTTGCGTGGGGATAGGGGTCAGGATGAAATGCTCGGCGGCAAATAATTGTACGATCTTCTCGCGTGTCTGTTTGGAGCAGTTGACGGAGGAGAACGTATGGCCGTCCTTAAGAGCTGTTTTAAAATGTTCGTCGCGGTTTAACTGCAGGATGATGTGTTCCAGCCGGTCATCGGGAAATCCGATATTAACACGCGGGCGCAGAGCCTTTTGTTCGTCATAACTGATGACCAGAGCTCTTGAAAAACCGAGTTCAGAGATCATCGAGGCATTGATCTTTTGGAACACCTCTTTGGCGTCGAGAGTTTTGCTGATGTCGCGGGAGAATTTCTGAAGGGTGTTCAAACCCAGAAGGCGTTTTTCCAGCTCTTCCTGGGCCTTGTTAAGCTCAAGGTCTGTCTTGACGATCAGCCGCGCCTGTTCATCAAGATCGTTGAATGAACGCATCAGTTTGTCGTGAGCGGCCTTTAGTTGTTTGATCTCTTCGATCTTATTGAGAAGATAGAACGTGATCCCGGCAATGACCAGAATAAGGACCAGCAGGAGGGCGCCTAAAACGGTTGAAGAGTCGAACATGTCCATAGATCAGCTCAAAGCGATGATGATGATGCTTTCATTTTGCAGGTGCGTATATTTTTCATGTCCGGATGACTGCAGCGGCGCGATCTCGCCGGCGGAATACATTCCGATCATGGGTGTTGTGTAGCCCAGGATGTCCTTGATCATCTGTATTTCCTGGGAGGAGCTGCGGCCGAGCAGTTTGTAACGCGTCATGGATTCGATGATCAGGATCAGCTTGGCCTGGCGTCCGGATAATCCTTCGCGCACTTCGAGCGCGGCCTCAAGGGCGGCCTGTTTGCACGAATCTTTGCTGCCGATCATCAGGTGCATCTGGGCGCCCTCGGGGACCTCCCCTTGACATACAATACTCCCGTCATCGCGAATGTCAATGGCGTTACGCAACAAATAGGTGCGTTCCTCGTCCAGATAAATGCCCATGGGGTAGAGAATGGCCATGGAGCCTGTGCGCGAATCTTTAAGGTTCTGGATCTGGTCGCCGAAATAGGTTTCATACAGCTGGGCGGCCGGCTTGCCATCGATCGTTTTGATGATGTGGCCTTCGACCTTATCGATGGTCCGGGGTTTTCCGAGCGGTTTCCAGCCGTGTTTGCTTCCGATGGCGACCGAGACCTGTCCGCCGATCAATAGACCGACGGCCGCGTTCGTGAGGATCTGGTTCTGGTGGAACTGCGCGCTTTTTTTGAACTGGAAGTTATCACTGCTGATGGCCCCCACAACGGGGGAGGCGCTGCCCAAGACTTCTTTGGCGCCGTGGCTGAAGAGAGAACCGTTGGTCAGGCCGCTATCGGAGAAAAAGAGCATCATCTGGCGGCCGGGATTTTTATGTTCCGTGCTTAGATCGCGCGCCATCTGGAATCCGGCCATGCGCATGTCCTTACCGATGATGTCGGGCATCACAGTGGTCGAGAACTGGACGTCATCGGAATTGATAGCGAGCACGGCAACACCCCGGGAGGAGACCTTGTCGCTTAAGATGATCCCGGCCGTGGATGAACCCACGATCTTGTTCGGCTGAAGGATCTTAATGATGGTTTCGATCACCTGAGGGATGGTGTAGTTGATGCTTGTAAAAACGATCACCAGCTGGGTGTTCGAAACGTTCAGTTGATTTTTGGCCTGGGCGGCGGCCTCTTTGGCAGCTTGGGCCGGGTCGGAAAGCGCGCTAAAACCGATACCGATGTGTGTAGCCACAGATAAATCTTTCTAAGAGGGGTATTAAAATTTGATTTTCAAAACCATTCTAGGGGCGGCCGCCGGAGGTGTCAATAGGGCGGGATAATATTTATTGACGGTAATTCCGGATATGTTATATTGGACTCCATTCCCGATTTGGATCATTTAAAATTTCGGCATATGACCAAGATCATAGTCTTAGAGCTTGTTTTGATTGTAGGCTCCGTTTTAATTTATCGCAGTTTATGGCTTTGGCTGGATCAATGTCCGTGGTTAAGCACGATCCCGGGATCATTCACCGGGTTTGTTTTAGGCGTGGTCATGACCATCGTCTGTTTGGGACAGCTCAATAAATACATTCATAAGAAACAGTGATCATGAACGGTTTCTGGACAAGCGTCGAGGGCAGGTTTCTTTTTGATTTGTCGTTGGCGCTGGTGTTCGGCTTTTTGATAGGATTGGAACGCGAGCTCAGGGGCAAGGACGCCGGCATCAGCACGCATGTGCTGGTCATAACCGGCTCCATGATCTACACGTTCTTGTCGACCATCATTCAGGGCGGCGGAGATCAGTCGCGGATCGCCGCCCAGGTCGTGACCGGCATCGGTTTTCTGGGTGCGGGCATTATCCTGAAATCGGAGACCGGAGGGATCCGGAACCTGACGACGGCAGCCAGCATCTGGTATTCGGGTTCGATCGGGATGGCCCTCGGGTTTGATTATCATTCAATCGCCTTTATGGCGACCGTGGCCTGTGTGTTGATCCCGCGGTTGCCCAACATGCGTAAACTTTCGGATCCCGGCCGTCAGGCTGGCGCGTCCTAGGGACCGCCAGAGGTTCTCTGTTCTGTTACAAACAGGATTTTTAAAGCGGTAAGAGGTAAGGTAAATTTTAAGTTTTTGTCTTCCAGCGTATCACTTACCACCGATACGCATCCAATCCGCCATACCACTTATCACTTCTTTACGGCCCCATCGTCTAGCCTGGTCAGGACGGATGGTTCTCAGCCATCAAACACCGGTTCAAATCCGGTTGGGGCTATTTAATTTGAATGGGCCCGCCCCATTCAAATTAAATATGTTTCCCTCCGATTTTAGCCTGCCCGAAGGGCGGTTCACTCGATGACTACCTTAAAATTTCCCCCAGAAAAGTCATAGAGCCGTGAGACCAACGGTCTCACGCAATCCGGTTGGGGCTACCAATTTAAAACCCTCCGTTATTTCTTCCCGCTTAACTATTTGATTCGTCGTTTGTAAATCCGGGCGTTTGGATTACAATGCTCGTGACATGTTCCTGACCCTGCCTTTTCTTTTTTTCTTCTTGCTCGCTGTTGTTCTTAAACGAAGATCAACCGGGCTGTTGTGGCGCGAGATCATTCTTGTTTCCTTCCTGATATTCGGTAT
>CAZLRE010000051.1:0-1105 GCA_964561885.1 uncultured Planctomycetales bacterium
GAATATGTGCAAAGGGAAATGACGGATGGCAGGGGAGGGTTTTATTCCGCCCAGGATGCCGACAGCATTGATCTTACCGACGCGCAAAGTAAAGAAGGCGCTTATTACGTCTGGTCGTCCCAAGAGATCTTTGATGGTCTGGGGGCTCAAGACGCGCAGATCGTTGCTTATTATTTTGGCGTCGAACCGTCCGGCAATGTGTCCCACGATCCCCATGGAGAGATGACCGCAAAGAACGTTCTTTCGATCGCGCATCCGATCGAAGAAACGGCACAGCATTTCAAAAAAGAGACCAAAGATATCCAGCGGATCATTGAGTCTGCTAAAAAGAAATTATATGAAAACCGAAAACAAAAGCCGCATCCTTACTTGGATGATAAGGTCTTAACCGACTGGAACGGACTGATGATCTCGGCTTTCGCGCATGCATCGCAGGCGTTGGGCGATGAACGTTACACCCAAGCCGCCCGCCGGGCAGCGGATTTTATATTAGAAAAGCTTCTGACTCCGGAAGGCCGGTTATTGCACCGTTATCGAAACGGCGAATCAGGGTTATTGGGCACATTGGAGGACTACGCGTTTTTTATTCTGGCGTTATTGGATGTTTATGAATCGACGTTTGAGTTTAAGTATTTCCATCAAGCCCGGGCGTTGACGGATGCCATGATCGATCTGTTCGCGGATCCCAAGGCCGGCGGTTTCTTTCTGACGGGGCGTGATGCCGAGGCGCTCATTGTGCGCGCCAAAGAGATCTATGACGGGGCCGTCCCGTCGGGCAATTCCGCGGCCGCGCTCGTGTTGACCAGAATGTATCACATGACAGGGGTTGAGACATACCATGAGCGCTTTGAGGGATTAATGAAAGCATTCGCCGGTGCGGCCAGCCGTTATCCCGAGGCGCACAGTTTTCTTTTAGCAGCGTTTAACTTCGATAACGGGCCGGTCGATGAGATCGTTTTGAGCGGTGACCGCGGTCATCCTGAGTTTGCCGCCATGAAACGCGCGGTCTTCCAGAAGTTTCGGCCCAACAAAGTCGTGGCTGCCGGCCCGGATGAAGAAGGGAACGCCTACAAAGCCGCAGACGTCATGCCCTTGTTAAAAGGAC
>CAZLRE010000051.1:1115-3240 GCA_964561885.1 uncultured Planctomycetales bacterium
TCGGGTGAATGGCAAAGGATCCCCGGTCGCGGCTTATGTGTGCCGGCGTCATAGTTGTCTTCAACCGGCCGCAACCGTTGAACAATTGGAAACCCGTTTAACAGAAGTCCAACGTCTACCAAAGGCCGCCGCATGATCAGATCGTTACTTTATTCATTGGTTATCCTGATTTTCTTCGCCTTCCTGCTTCTGTCCGGTTTGTTCGGCCCGGAACAGGGAAGGCTCGCCGCGCAGAAAATATCCGATTTTCTCAACTGGAGACCTCCCAAGGAAAGCAGTCTGGTTGATGATACGCATGACAGCATCCGGAAATTCAATGAGGATTACAGCAAGATCCGCGTCCTTCGCGAGATGACCCTGGAACGCAATCATCAGACGTTCAAGGAACTCGAAGGCGTTTATGAACAGACGCGCACGAGTTTAAAAGAGCTTCTTTTTCAAATGGGCCAGCTGAGCGTATCCGAGCGAGAGGAATTGTTCGCCGAATTCACGCGGCTGCACAAGGAACGAGCGGGGCTTGTTGAGTCGATCATTCAGGACCAGCAGATCATGATCAATCTCAATGAGCAGATGGAAAACGAACTCCAAGCGATGACGTTATGGCTGAACCAGAAGGCGCAAAATTCATCAGCCCCTTCGACCCTGGATGTCATGAAGATGCGGCAGTATGAGGCCCTGCGTTCACAATTGCAGGCGTTCAACGAACAGTCCTCGGGCCTGGATTCGATGCGCATCCTGTTTTTGACAAAAAGCAAAGAGTCTGTGGATCGTTTGGCCCAGACCAATACCGAACTGGAAAATCATTTCCGTGAACTGCTCGCCCAGGTGGAATGGTCGACCTCTGAGCAAAGCGACGGGCTTTGGGATAAATATCAGCGCCTTGAGACCGAACAGCGCGATCTGGTCGCCAGTTTGCGCAGCAACGAAGAATTCATAAGCACCAATCAAGGAGAGGTCATTAGCGGGATCATGACCATTTCCAAGACCGTTGAATACAGTTCCGATTCTCAAATGGAACGGTTCCGTGATAATTTCGTCCAGATGGAAGAACGCCGCCGCGAATTGCTCAAGGACATGGGCCAGCGGCAGCAGCAGTTCTTAAGCACTCGCCCCAGCATGCAGCGCATGATGGAGGACAACCGATACCGCATGGAGAACATGCGCCAGCAGGCCAGGCAGATCTCGGACCAATACGAACGCATGGAAGATTACCGCAAATCAGCCACCTCGATGCTCAGGAATATGGCGAGCGAATTAAAAGACAAGAACCAGTTCGCGACCCAGCAGGTTGAGGATGTTATGGAAAAAAGCCGCGACCATATCCAGCAATTCGTAGCCCAGATGGATTCCGCCCAATCGAGGATCAATGATTTCATCAAGCACGGCTCGCAGACCGTGCTCGCGGACAGCCCATCGATGCATCGCCTGAAAGATATGCAGGAAAAGAACAAGACCCTTCTGGGAGATCTCAAGAGCAATGAAGACCAGATGCGTTCCTTAATGGACCAGGTCGAAAGGGACCAGGCTGCGATGATGCAGACCAAAACGGACGTCAGCCGGAGAAATGCGGAAATGATGAAGAATGTCCGGCAGCGCACCGAGGATCAGAAACGCATTATGAAAGAGCGAATTGACGATCAGATGCAGCGCCTGAAAGACCAGCGCATGAATCAAAAATAAAATTCGATATCGACATGGGAGACCAAGTATGTTGCGTAAAATCATGATCTTTTTTTTAGTGTTCTTAGTGTTTGTTTTCGGCGGGATCTTTATTTTCATCAACACCTTTGATCTGAATAAATTCCTGCCCCAGCTGACCGGCCAGTTGAGCCAGACGCTCGGCCGTCAGGTGACGGTCGAGAAGGCCGGGCTCCAATTGTCCCTGAAACACGGGATCATCGCTGACATCCAGGGTATTTCAATTGCCGAGAATGAGAAATTCGCCAAAGAGCCGTTTTTGCAGATCGGCCATATCCATTGCGGGGTCAACGTGCTTGCGCTATTGACCAAACGGCAGGTGGCCATCACCAGCATCGTCGTTAAGTCTCCGCAGGTGACCGTGATCCGTAATGAACAGGGTGATTTCAATTATGAAAGTTTGATCGAGGCGACCAAGCCTTCCGCA
>CAZLRE010000051.1:3250-9286 GCA_964561885.1 uncultured Planctomycetales bacterium
CTGAAAAGTCATCCGAGGTTGCGATGCCAGAGCTTTTGGTCAATTCCTTTGAGATCAGTGGCGCTAAGATTGTTTATTCTGACCGTGAGGCCAAGCCGGCCATGAACGTCGCTCTTGAGAACATCAACGCCAAGGTCACCAATTTCTCGCTGACCGAACCGTTCAAGGTCCAGTTGGATGCGTCGTTCTTCGCCCCGGCCAATAACATCCAAATCGACGGCGCCGGCCGCATCGACATGGGGCTTCAGCAGATCCGCTGCGATGATGTCCATCTGTCGTTTGATCTGGGAACGCTGGATATCGCGCGGATGAATAAAGATATCCCCTCATTGGCTCCGGCCGGTCTTCAGGCGGGGGTTAAGGGGTTGATCGAGGTGGTCATCAGTCAAATGGTCGTTGGACCCAAGGGTTTATTAGTGCTGTCATTGGACGGCAATTTTGCCGATGGGCGCTTTCCTTTGAAGATGCTCGCCAAACCCATTGAACAGATGAACGTCAAATTCAATGTCAATGAATCCAGGGTCAAGGTCTCGGATCTTTCCTTTATGCTCGGGACAGGACGCGTGACCGGAGGGGCTAATATTAAGGAATATATGACATCCCAAGGCTTTGATGCCGAAACAAATGTCGAAGGTGTATTGCTTGAAGATACGATCGATCAAAGTCAGTCGCCCGCGCGGCTCAAAGGGACGATCGCCGCAACGGTCAAGCTTGCCGGCGAAGGATTTTCCCCTGAGGCATTGGAGAAAGCGACCGGTCAGGCCCAGTTCGCGTTGACGGACGGAGAATTGACGAATGTGAATATTATTAAGAGTATTTTGGAACGGGTTCCTGTTCTCTCGGCATTGAGCGCTGTGGCAGGGACTCAATTGTCCGAAGACTGGCAGACAAAAGTGGGCGGAGAGCTGACCAAGATCGAGAAAGCTGAGCTCAAAGCAAGGATCGAAAACGCGAGCGTTCTTTTGGATGAAGCGCACTTGAACAGCGAGAAATTCTCTATCGTTGCCAACGGCAAGGCGGGATTCGACCAGACGGTGGATATGGAAGCGGAATTGGTCATGTCCAAAGAGCTGTCGGATTCCATCATTGATTCTGCCGGAGATATGAAGGCGCTGGCGGATGAAAAGGGTGAGATCCGTTTTCCGGTCAAGATCACAGGAAAAGTTCCGGAGCTGTCGTATATGCCTGATGTCGCTTATATCAGCAAACGCCTCATCGTTAACAAAGGCGGCGGCGCGCTGCAGAAGGTGCTCGATAAAAATCCTGAGGCCAAGAAATTTTTGGACATATTTACGGGCGGTACAAATGAAGATCAAGGCGCTGTTGATGATCCAGCTGAGAGTTCTCAAGAGCCTGAACAGGATGGGGAGCAGGAAGAGGAGTCAGCCGGCCAGCAGCTTTTAAAAGGTCTTTTAAAGAATTTATGATCGGATCAGAATTCTCCGCGATCGGTTTCTAGAAAAATATTTTTTGTTGTCAATTGTGCAGGCTAAAGTTATACTAGCTCACTGATTTCAATGTTCTTTTGAATTTTAAATCCAGTTTTGAGAACCACTTAGGCAGGTTAAGAGCATGACTGAATGGAGACGGCATCCCAGAGTCAAGGAATCAGCCCCGGTCAAATGGACCTTCGGCTTTCTTGGTCATCAGGGGCAGGCGATCGTCCGTAACATCAGTATTTCGGGATTGATGTTGGAGGTCGATAGTGCTTTTGAACCGATCGATGACGGAAAATATCTCCTGGAGGTGCAGGATCCCCAGTTGAGTGCGATCATGCCCAGGGAGGTCAAGCTTATCTGGTGCGCTCGGGATGCGGCCGATAAGACACGTAAATATTGCGGCATGAAATTCATCCAGTCTGAAGGACCCGTATTCATGCGATTAGTGGAACACGTAGAGAGCAAACGGTCCAATTTTAACGAGGCCATGGACGCCAAGATCATCCAACATTATCTTACCCAATCCAACTAACAACGAAAGTCCAACCTATGGAAACCAAACACGAAGATGCTAAAAACACAAACGACGCTGTAGAATATCTGTTGAACACAACCGATAGGACACCGCCCATGGAATCATCCAAATCCAATCCTCCGCAAGATCAGACACGAAAAGTACGTAACACCGTTGGACTTCTGTTGACCATCGTCATGCTGGGTTTGACCGGATATGTGCTTTATATCCAGAGCGGGAATTACCAGACGCTGCAGCTGACGACCGACCTGGATTCGGACGCGTATGCCAAGCAGTCCAGGAATTACCGCCATTATGTCCGCGAGTATACGACCGCCAAACAGCAGCTGGATGAGACGCAGACCCGTCTGCAGAAGATGACCTTGGAGCTCGAATTGGTCAGCAAAGAGCTTGATTCCACCAAATCCATGCTCAGAGAGACCGAAGCTTTGCTCGCCCAGGCGCAGCAGGAAAATCAGGTCCTTAAAGGCGATCCCCAGGCCATGGCCAATATGCAGAAGCTTTTCGGGAACCAGGTCAATACCGCCGGCAAGAACATTGATAATCTCAAGAAACAGAATGAAACTTATGACAGCGAATTAAGCCAGTTACGTGGAGAGCTGACCAATTATCAGACCAATGTGGCTGATATTAAGGAAGCCAGGTCCGTGATCGGTGATCTGAAGAACAAGATCCGGGAGGTCAGAGAAAAGATGCGTTCGCTCAAGAAAGAAGCGGCTGTCGCCCGTGAAGCGGCGCAGAAAGAACGCGACCGCCAGTTGCTTTTGTTGGGCAACAACGGCTATGTCATCAAGGACGGCGAGCTTCAGATGACCGATAAACCGAAGAAGACCGTTGATATCGACGTCAAATTTGTTCCGTAGTTTTTCTTTGAAATTTAAATGAAAGCGAAGCAGTCCAAAGCTGCTTCGCTTTTTTATTGCAGGAGTTTCTGTGAAGATAACTATTTGTGTTCTGTTGTTCGTGTTGCAGTCTTTTTGGGCATTGGCCGAGATCAAGAATTGTGATGATTGGCAAGGCATTTGGGGTCAATGTGAGACCGACGATGACTGCGTTGTTGTAACCAATCCATGCGGTTGGCCGACTGCTTCTGCCAACAAGACTTATGCTCAAGAAGCTTCACGGTGCAATACGATCGCGGGCGCCGCGCTTTCCTGCGTGTCTTGGTCGGATATCAATGGCGAACAACATCTTGCCAAATGCGAGAATGGTTTATGTGTGAGTAAACCCGTTGAATAATACAAGTTCATTCGATAAGGTAGAAGACAACCGATGAGAAGAAATGTGATCTATGCGTTCATCATTTTAGCCCTGAGTTGTCAGGGATGCGCGACTGTGGACATCCGGCCGAAAAGTCTTTCCGTCTCCGGTGCGGGCGAGGCCGATATCCAAAAAGGCCGTCAGGTCCTGCAAGAAGCGGTATCGCTGCAAGACCCGGCAGGATTATGGGCAAGATCAGATGCTTGGATCGTGGTGGCCCGTGATGTGTGGAAATCTTCTTTTGTCAGAATGCTCACGCCTATCCCGCACAACGACCAGCGTGTTGAATTTAAATTCGATCTCAATGAGAACGCGGCAAGCATGACCTATCTGAATGGAAAACTTAAAGACCGCCTGATCGGCTTTGATGCCGATGGACTGTATCTCATCCGTAAGGGTTCACGCGTCAAAACCAACAGCGCCAGGATCGGTCTTTACCTTCCTCCGGTGCGGGACTATTTCTTTTGGCCTCAGGAATTGGCGGGTTTTAATTATACTGTTTATTTGGGAGAAGAAGACGTCGGCGGTCAGAAATTCTCAAAGGTTTATGTCTGCGAAAACGCAAGCCCTGCGGATAAAAAGCAGGACCAGTATATTGTCTGGGTGAATGTCAACACCCGCAGGATCGAGTACGTTGAGTTCACTTTAAGAAAACTTCTGCCGTCCTACCGGGGTGTCGTGAAGTATGAGGACTACCGTCCTGTCGACGGTTTTTATATGCCTTTTCGGATCGTCCTGCCGGATCGGTTGGGCGCAAAAACATATTCGCATGAATTTATCGTGGAGAGCATGGCATTCTCCGGAAAGTAAGAGGCTTTATGGAACAGCGGATGGTTTGCTTTATCCTTGTTTTAGTATTCTGCGGCTGTGCCACCACGGCAAAGTATGATGCCAAACTTTCGACCTACGTGGGAGCAACCGAGGAAGACATTGTTGCCAACTGGGGCATTCCGAACAAAACGTACGAGCTGGACAACGGCAAGAAGGCGCTGGAGTTCTTGAATAGGACCGTGGTCGAGGTCGGCGGATTCACATCCGTGACGCCTTATACGACCTATCAATCGGGCACCATCAACGGCCAGGAATACCGAGGCTCGTCCACAAGTTATGTGATCGAGAAAGACCCGCCGCGCAAACAGCGCCTGTCGTGCAAGACCACGTTCCTGCTGGGCAAGGACGGCAAGGTGGAAAGTTTTAACCGCAGCGGGAATAATTGTGTTTCATATTAAATCTTCCTTTTGTTTGGGCTATCAAGGATCGCCATGAACGACCGGACGCCTCACTATCAGAACACCATCTTTCAAATTCCATTTTTGCGACGGTTCCATTGGGGAATTGTTCTGTTGTGTTCCTTTCTTCCTGCTGTTGAAGGCTGCAACAAGAAGATCATTATTCCATATTTGGATTTTCTCAAGCTGGACAGCTGGATGCAGAGTTCTATTTATCTTTATCCGGTTATGCTCGTTTTGTTGATCTGGATCGTATTTTCTTTAATTAAATCTGCGTGGCGATTCAGAGTGGCCTGGATGGTAGGCTATCTTTTTTTCTTGGTATTGAGTTATCTGGTTTATGTAACGCTCAAGGAAATGCCGGGATGGTATTGCGTGCTATTGATCGGTATTTGGGGGGTCGGTGCTTTCGGATTATTGCGTTGCCGTGATGAACATTATGTCATGGACCTGACGGGTTTTCTGCTGACCGCGCTCGCGTTGTGGTTTTTTCCGTTCGCTTTCTTGTTCCGCGAGAAAATATTGTACGGCGGCTGGCTGTATTTATACGCGAACGGTTTTATTATTCTCACGTATCTGCTGCAGTTCTTGACCGGATTGCGGGCCGTTAAGAGAAGGGGTTCTGTGGCTCATGAGTGAGAAACGCATTGATCCCAAGGTCACCATCGGACATGTTCATTTGAAGGTTGCCAATCTTGAGCGCGCGCTTAGTTTTTACTGCGGTGTGCTCGGCTTTGAACTGCAGCAGCGATCCGGTGATCAGGCCGCGTTCGTTTCCGCGGGCGGATATCATCATCACATCGGTCTGAACACTTGGGAGAGCAAGGACGGAAAGCCTCCGGCTCCAAGGACAACAGGGTTGTATCATATGGCGATCCTTTATCCAACGCGAGCTTCGCTTGCCGATGCCTTGCGCCGTGTTCTTTCCGCTGGTATTGAATTGGACGGAGCTGCTGATCATGGCGTCAGTGAAGCGATCTATTTGCGTGATCCCGACGGCAACGGGCTGGAATTATACCGCGACCGTCCCAAGAGCGAATGGCCGCGAACGCCAACGGGTGAGCTTGCGATGTTCACGCACCGTTTGGATTTAGACGGGTTATTAAAGGAAAATTAATTTGATATGTTAAGATGAGGTCGAAATGGGCAAATTCTTAAAAGCATCGTTCGGTGTGTGGATGGCTCTGGTTTTGGCATGTTCCGTGTCATGGGCGGCAGAGACGTTCGCTAATAAAACTGTTCAGAAGCTGAATATCGACCAGACGATCAACGCCAAGGATTCCGACGCCAGGATCAAAGAGGCATATGCCAAGGTCAAGTCTGATTTCTGGGTCCAATCTCAGGGTGTGGTCATCAAGGTCTTGAAAGATGATGATGACGGATCTAAACATCAGAAGTTCTTGCTTAAGCTGTCCAACGGCCATACGGTCTTGATCGCGCATAATATCGACCTGGCCCCGCGCATCCCGAATTTGAGAAACGGGGATACCGTAGCGTTCTACGGTGAGTATGAGTGGAACAATAAGGGCGGGGTCATCCACTGGACTCACCGCGATCCGTTCGGATACAAGAC